>CAOKRJ010000097.1 GCA_948471115.1 uncultured Clostridium sp. | reverse complement strand
TCCAATTCACGATTTTTTTGAGAGCTAATTTGGGACTACTTTTTCAGCAGCCTCTCTACGTCCCCATGTCCTTTTTTGTTATCTACAGTTGTTATTGTTTTGTTTTTCGTTGTTGTTATTGTTTTGATTATTTCTGTTGTTATTGTTGTTGTTTTGGTTTTCTTTATTATTTTTCTTTGACATAAAAATGCACCTCCATTTTAAGTTTGCATTAATATTGTTTCCTAAAAATAAAAAATTATTCAAATATAGTTTGTTTTTAATTTAAATATGGTATATAATATTTTAAGATGAAAACACAATTTTTTTTAAAATTCATAAAATAAATAAAAATATATAAAGGTGTGTATAAAATGGAATATGTAAATAAAAAACTAGAAGAATTTAATGAGTTTATAAAATTTAGAAAGGTTGCGATTGTTGGTTTAGGAGTGAGCAATTTACCATTAATTGACTATTTATATGAAACAAAAGCAAGAGTTACAGTTTTTGATGAAAGAGAAATTGATGAAATTCCAAAGCAAATAATGGATAAAATAACAAATTTTGGATTTGAATTTTTTTTAGGAAAAAATTGTTTAGAAAATTTAAATGGATTTACTTTAATATTTAGATCACCAAGTTGTTTGCCAACAAGATTAGAACTAGAAGCAGAAGCTAATAGAGGAGCAATAGTTACAACAGAAATAGAAATGCTTATGAAGATGTGTCCTTGTAAGATAATTGGTGTTACAGGAAGCGATGGTAAAACAACAACAACAAGTTTAATAAATGCTATATTAAAACAAGGTGGTTATAATACATATTTAGGTGGAAATATTGGAACGCCATTATTTACAAAATTATCAGAAATGACACCTGAAGATATAGTGGTGTTAGAATTAAGTAGCTTTCAATTAATGGGGATGGAAATAAGCCCTAATATAGCTGTTATTACTAATATAACACCAAATCATTTAAATATTCATAAAGATTATGAAGAGTATATTGAATCAAAGAAAAATATTTTTAAATATCAAAATAAAAATGATAAATTAATATTAAATTATGACAATGATATCACAAGAAATTGTGCGAATGAAGCAGAAGGAAAAGTAGTATTTTTTAGCGGTAAAGAGAAGTTAGATAATGGATATATTGTAGATGAAAAACTAATAAAAGAGTGTAATGATAAAATTCGAAAACATGTGTTAAATACAAATGAAGTTATATTAAGAGGAGAGCATAATTTCGAAAATATAGCAACAGCAATAGCAGCAACAAGTGAATTGGTAGATATAGATACAGCTGTAAAGGCCGTAAAGGATTTTAAACCAGTTGAACATAGACTAGAATTTATAAGAGAAATAGAAGGAGTAAAATGGTATAACGATTCTGTTAGTTCTTCTCCTACAAGAACAATTGCAGGATTATATTCATTTGATGAAGAGATAGTACTAATTGCTGGTGGATATGATAAAAATTTGGATTATACACCTATAGCAAAACCTATTATAGAAAAAGTTAAGACTTTAATACTTTTAGGTCAAACTTCTGGAAAGATTTTTGAATCAGTAAAAGAAGAACTAGATAATCAATGTAAAGATTTAGACATCTATATGTGTGATAATTTAAAACAAACAATAGAATTAGCAAAAAAAGTAGCAAAACCTGGTCAAATAATTTTATTTTCTCCTGCTAGTGCAAGTTTTGATATGTTTAAAAATTTTGCAGACAGAGGAAATCAATTTAAAGAATTAGTAAATGATATTTAATAAAATTTAAAAAATGCTATAAAAAAGTGTCCAAATAAAACCTTCTTACATATTATATATAAAATGTTAAGGAGGTTTTATATATGTATAATAATGAATCATATGATGATTACATAAGAAGTATTCTAGGATACCCAAATCAAAGTAATAATATGCAAAATGCTAATACATGTGGTATGTGTACAAATAATATGTTTGAAAATGATTTTAATACAGATGGATATAATATGAATATGACATATAATTCTCGGAAATAATAATCAAGAATTAGAAGATTGTTATCCTGAAATATATAAAATAGTATATCCCATGGTTAATAATGCTTGCATGAGAAATACTAAGCCAGTTACTAGAAAATTAGTAGATGAAATGACTAATGAAATATATTCAGCTGTAGAAAATAATAATGAAATTAGTATTAATATTAATTTACAAAATGAAGTAGGATCTAGAGAAAATAGAAGTTCAGCAACGAAAGAAGTAAAAGGTGTAAATAGAGAGCCTAGTAAATCGGAAAATAGGGGAGAAAACAGACAAGAAGAAAGAAGAGAAGATAGACAATTTAGAAATAGAGGATTAAGCGATTTAATTAGGATATTACTAATTAGAGAATTATTAGGAAGACCAAATTTTCCAGGTAATAGGCCACCTTTCAGGCCAGGAAGACCACCTTTTCCAGGTGGTGGTAGGCCACCATTTCCGGGAGGACCAGGAAGACCTCCAATAATGCCAAGAGGATATGATAGTATAGATTTATATGAACAATATTAAAAATAAAAAGGAAATTCATAAAGAATTTCCTTAGACTGTTGACAAAGTATAAAAAAAATATTTTGCTCAACAGGAGGCTGCTGAAAAAGTAGTCCCAAATTAGCTCTCAAAAAAAACGTGAACTGG
>CAOKRJ010000096.1 GCA_948471115.1 uncultured Clostridium sp. | reverse complement strand
GCTTATAAGTTTTATAATATTCTTTATTATAATTTGCTTTTTTAATTATAGATGCCTTGTGTTTGTTTTCTCTATTATCATTATATCTTTTATCAGTTTTTATAATTTGTGATACAAAACCTTGAGAAACTTCAACTTTTTGAGCAATATCTTGTTGTTTCAAATGTTCTTCATAATACAATTTTAAAATCTCATCTTTCTTATCCAATGCTAAAAACCTCCTTCCCTTTAAATATGTACTAATATTTTTTACTTGCATTATTTTAGGCATAGAAACCCCATATAATGCTATTTATTTTTGTATATGTGTTGACATTTATTATATTTTGGTGTAATCTATTTACATATAAGAAGTATTAAATTTTAAAAGATAAAAGTAATATTTACAATCTGTAAATATATTACATATTTTAAATCATACTGTAATATTTTATTATTGTCAATATATTACTATAAAATTTTTGAAAAAGTTTTTAGATTGGAGAAAAAATATGAGATTTAATTTAGAATATGGCTTTAATAATCAATCATTACCAAAGTTTGAAGAATATGAAATAAAACTTATAAACAATATTAAATATGTAGTACCTAAAATTGATAATACTATAAATATGTCAAATTATACTGTAATTAGTTTTGATGATTATGAAGAAAATGATAAGCCATTAATAGATTTTATAAATTTAGGAAAACTATCATTAGAAAATGAAGAAGAAACTGATAGTTTATTATTAGAATTTGTAAATCAATATGGACTTTTAGGCTTAATTCATAAATTGCCAGTAAATAGATATTATACATTAGATAAAAAGGTATTGCTAAAAGAATTTAATAATGTAACAGGCAAAGAATATTATGATTGCTTTAATACAATGGACATAATAGATTATTTTAAAATCTTCTTTCCAACAGCTAGTAAAGATGAAATAAAAGAACTAATAGAAAAAAGTAATAAACTTATTTGTCAGCATAGTATGGAAAAATTTATCACACCAGATTTAAACGAATTATATTACAAAAATGAAAAATACTATGAACAAGCAGATATGATAGTAGATTATGCACAGACCTTATATAAAATATTAAAAGAACTAAAAAAAGAAAATAAAGAACATATAGACTATTATTTAATTCAAAAGTTAGAATCAAACCATATTAGAACTAATTTAGAATATAATGGAATTACAATACATGTAAGAAGTTTGAAAGAATACATAGATGAAGATTTTAAATTATTTGCAATAGAAGAAAAGAAATATTTGAAACTTTGTAAACATTGTGGAAAAGCATTTACAGCACCAAACCCAAAAACTGAATATGATACATTTAGTTGTAAAAATCAAGAAAATGTTTATAAAAGTAGAGCAAGAAATAAATAATAAGCTACTACTGGTGGCAAAATTGGAGGTTTTGAAATGGAAGAAAACTACCCACCATATACAATTACTGATAAAATGCTAAATCTAGCAACAAAAATAATGGAAAAAATTGGAGAGGCTAATTATTTTGAAAGTTTAAATAGATATCCAGAGTTAAGAAGAAAAACAAGAATTAAATCAATTCATTCATCTTTGGCTATTGAAAACAATCAACTATCCCTATTTCAAGTTGAAGCAGTAATTAATGGAAAATCAGTAATTGGAGAACAAAGAGATATACAAGAAGTCAAGAATGCATATAAAGCATATGAAGAAATTGATAATGTAAATCCATATTCGGTAAAAGATTTAAAAAAGATACAAGGAATATTAACTTTTGCGATTGAAGATGATAGTGGAAAATTTAGAAATCATGACGAAGCTGTTTATGATGGAAATATGCAAATTTTTATGGCTCCTCCTCATACAATGGTTCCAACATTAATGGATAATTTATTTAATTGGATGAATAAAGCAAAAGATACTGTTAATCCATTAATATTATCTTCTATTTTTCATTATGAATTTGTATTTATACATCCTTTTTCAGATGGAAATGGAAGAACAGCAAGACTTTGGCAAACAGCAATACTTGCACATTGGAAAGATTTGTTTAAATACATTCCAATAGAAAGCATAATAAGAAAAAATCAAGAAGGATATTATGCTGCTATTCAAAATTGTAATAATGCAGGTAATTCAAATGAATTTATAGAATTTATGCTTGAAGTTATTAATGAAGCAGTTGATGGAATGATTTTAGAACAACAAGAAACTACACAAGAAACTACACAAAAGACTACACAAGAAAAAATAATTGATTTAATGAAAAAAAATCCAAGTATTACACAAGTTGAAATGGCTAAAATTCTTGATTTGACAAGAGATGGAATATCATATAATATAAAAGCACTGAAAGAAAAAGGTATTATTGAAAGAGTTGGATCTACTAAAAATGGAATATGGAAAATATTGAGATAGATACTTCTATTGACATTTTTAAATTGATATGAGTTAAATAATCTGGGGAAAAAATAAAAAAGATTTTAATAAAATATGGAAAAACAAAAGCACTAAGTATATAATTTGTTTTGACTAGAAACAAGTATATGAGAGGTGCTTTTGTTTATGAATATGTTATCAAATGAAAAGATTAATTTCAAGAGTTTAGAAGAAAAAACTTTTAAAGAAATGATGAAATTAGGAAGAAAAATAATACAAGATGAATTAAGAA
>CAOKRJ010000095.1 GCA_948471115.1 uncultured Clostridium sp. | reverse complement strand
ACACTTGACCAAAAAACAAAGGAAGAGCAAGAAAAAATAAGACAAGGACTTTTAGCTTATTGCAAATTAGATACTTATGCGATGGTTAAAATATGGGACAAGTTGAAAGATATATTATAAAATAACAGACTAAAAAGGAATAAAATAGTATAAAAATAGTTTATATGAATATTAATGATAAAAAATTATAGGAGAAAATGAAAATGGAAAATAATATTTTTAAATATGCAACAAAAGAATTATCACAAGATGCAACGGTTGCTTGGCTTGTAGATTGCTATCACTTTAAAGAGACAAAAGAAATAGGAGAAAAGTTTATAAAAGAATTTATTTTAGAAAAAGATGAAGAAATAAAGGAAGTAAAGATAATAAGACAACATTATAAAATAGATGTATTTATACAGATAGAAACCGATAAAATGAGTTATAACATAATAATAGAGAATAAAAGAGGAACATTTTTGCATGATAATCAACTAAGAAATTATGTGAATCGAGTTAAAGAAAACGGGAAAAAAATAATAGTGCTATTGTTTAAAAACAGTAATATATATCCGTTTGAAGAATTACAATATGAAATGGAACAACAGGATATAAAAAAAGACATAGGAAATATAGATATAGAATTTAAACTAAGAGATGCACAAAGCTTTTTAAATGCTTTGAAAATAGATACAAACCATATGATATTAAATATGATTATAGAATATTATCGTGAAATAATAGCTGACAATGAAAAATTAAAAACGTATGATTGGAAATTACAAATAAAAAAACAAGATTGGAAAGAATTTTACAATATAGTGATAAATGAATTAAAAAAAATAAATATTCAAGAATGTAGAGATGAAAACGGGAATATAATAGGAATTAAAAGACCTAAAGGTATGGGAATTCAAGCAGTAAGAACAGATTTTATAATTAAAAATGTAGAATTTATAGATAAAGCTAATAAAATAATACCGAAATCAGAAGGTATTTGGAGAATGGCAATCGATTGGGGAGTATATGAATTAACATGGAATAAACCAGTAAGGTTAATACTATTTTGTAATACAGATAGAGAAGAACGTATAAAGTTTCAGAAATTTATAAAGAGTAAAATAAAAGAAGAAATAAATGTAACTGGAACGAAAAATACATTTGCCACAATAACAATAAAAGAAGAAGAAATAATAGGACAAGATAAAGAAAAAATAGCAGAAATCATAGTAGAAAAGGTATATAAAATATACAATGAAATTAAAAAATTGTTTGATGAGTATGAGAAGTCTGTATTTGAAGAATAGTTACTAGAGGAATAAGTAATTACAATAAAAGAGGAAAAATAAATGAAAGATAAACTACATACAAATTTAGGAAATATAATCTATATTTATGATGTTCTAAAAAAGTATTCAGATGTGGATCATATTTTAAGTGTAAAAGATATTATAAAATATGTAAAAGAAGAATTTGATGAAGAAATAGAAGACAGAACGGTAAGAAGAAACATAAGAGTACTAATGGAAAAATTAGATATAGATATAGAAACATTTAAAGAAAATAGACAAGGTTACTATTTAAGAACAAAAGATTTTGAATTTAGTGAAATAAAAATGATGATAGATTTACTACATTATTCAAAATTTATGGAAGAAGCATTTTCGGTTGAAATAGTAGAAAAATTAAAAGGCTTACTAAGTATATATGAACAAGAAACAATTAATGAAACAGAAAAAATAGCAGTGTACAGCAAAAATATAAAGACAATAAACAAAGAGGTATTAAATAACATAGAAGTATTATCTAATAGTATAAAATCTAAAACAGAAGTTGAATTTGAATATTATAAATATGATATAAACAAAAAATTAAAACTAGAAACAACAAAAAGAGTAAGCCCATATGCTATACTTTGCGAAAATGAATTTTATTACTTAATAGCGTATAACGAAAAATTTAAAGAACTATCATATTTTAGATTAGATAGAATTAAAAATATCAAATCAACTGAAATACCAAATGTTAAAACTAATCAATCAATTAAAGATTTTGTACAAAGTTCTGTATATATGTTTGGTGGAGAAAGACAAACAATAGAATTAAAATGTGATATGTTAATATTAGATGCAGTAATAGAAAAATTTGGAACCAATATAGAAATTCAAAAAATGGATGAGAAGTACTTTAAAGTGACATTAAATGTTTGTCCTAAAGGACTAAAAATGTGGATTATGCAATATTTGAGTTATGTGGAAATTTTAGAACCTATATTGATGAAAGAAGGGCTTAAAAATAATTTGAAAGAAATATTAAAGAAATATTAAATGGGGGGAATAAAAAACAAAATGGAAGATTTAAAAAATATTAATGAAGATATATTAAAAGATGATAAGTTTAAATATTTATCTTTGACATTTACAAATTTAAATACAGCTATTATTGAAAGAGAAGGAATACAAAATTTTGAAATTAATACAATATATGAAATAAAAGGAGTAAACAAAATAATATTAAATTTTAATTTAGTATTAGATAGAAAATATTGTGATAATAAAATAATAGAATATGAAGATGATCTAAATAAAGATGGTTATTTATTGCCAATAGAAGAACAAAGAAAAGTTAGTAGTCTGTTCCATCTAGATAGTGGAACTGAAATTGATGAAATATGTTTATTTGATCGTGATATGAAGGAATTAAATAGATATGAAATATATAGTTCAGCAAATAAAAAGGTTAACCCAGATGAAAGGGTTCATTATATGCGTAGAAATTTTAGTGATTCAATTATTTCTGTAAAATTAAATGTATTGCTTAAAGATGCGATGATAGATAACCAATTAAATCATTATGCAAATAAATATTTGAAAGATAATAATATAGAATAAAAAAACACAAATACATAATATGACC
>CAOKRJ010000094.1 GCA_948471115.1 uncultured Clostridium sp. | reverse complement strand
GTGTTCATTCTAGGTCTTGCTTTTCCTACTATGTCACCTATCATTTCAAATTCATATACCATTATTCTCACCCCTATTCTTTTGGCATTTCATATATATCAAACTGCTCGTATTTATGTTTTAGAAGATTTATTATATAGTCCTTTCCCTCTTTAGTCGCATTTTTGAAATAACTAAAATTGCTATATGCAGTTCTAATCTCTTTTTTTACTTCTTTTGCTCTTGCCTCTGTTTTGTAATATCCTAATTCTCTATAATTATCATCTCTTCCAACAATAAAACCTGCAGATATTAAGAATCCATCTTCCTGACAATCGGTAATATTTACACACATTATATTTTCAAAATTTACAAATTCATCTTTGTTTTGATTAACTATTATCATTTTAATTCTCCTCTTCAAGACTCTCATCATATTCATAATTTCCGTTATAACAATGATCCCTTAAAGTTGTATTTGATATTTCACAAGCTAGGTCAAATGCTTCTGGACTTCCACCTTCTAATGTTCCACCTATCACCTTAGTATCTTGTATCGTAATGTGTCCTACATTGTATCCAAAATCCTCATCGCACCAATAATAATCAATAATTACTGTTGGAAATATAAATCCTAATTTAGAAATTAATGCAGGAACTCCTGACCATGCGGTTTCAAAAAATATAGTATCTTCTTTTGGTTCTGGTGGATTAAAATAATAACTTTTTTCTGCTTTTATTGCATTCCATTTTGTTCCCCAGTTTTTTCTGCACCATTCTAACCAGCAATTCTCTTTTCCATATTTTTCTTCATCTTCTTTACTTAAATCTTTGTTATATACCCATTTAGGCATTGGCGTAATTTTATTAAAATCCATACAAAAGCCATCTTCAGCTTTTATGAAATCAAAAAGTTCTTTAACCTTTTCTTTTTCGCCTTGTACTCTCATTTTGTTTAACACATAATTTGGCATTTTTATTCTTCCCCTTCCTTATTTTGTTTCATTTTACTTACTTTCAAGTCCTCTAATACTCTTGTTTTATATATTCTTGTATCCCAGTTTTTCTTTAGTTGCCTTATGTTTTTAAGTAAGTTTATTAAATCTCCTGTAATTAGCTTGTTGTTATATTTATCAGAAAAGCCTTTGATTGTTGAAATAAACTCTAATTTGTCCTTAATTTCTCTGCGTTGTTGTCTTGTTTTTTTCAATCTTCCAGCCACTTTTGCTAATTCAAAAGCATTCAAGTTGCTTAATTCAATCTCATGTAATAAATCATCTTGTTCTAATTCCTTTGTTCTTAGTTCGTTTTTTAGATCTGAATTTGTCCTTTCTATGTTTGTGAAAAAATAATTCATTTCCTCTACGAATTTCTCTATTTCATCTATGTTATCAATTTGCATTGTTACACCTCTTCAAATTCTTTTAATGCTGGTTTTAAGCATTTATTGCATAATGCTAACTTTAATTCTCCCTTTTTTGTAACTGTATGCGGTATTGTTGCAATTCCACCAGTCATTTCTTGTTTTTTTGCTATAATTTTTATTTCTTCTCCGCAATAATCACAAATGTAATAATCGTATAATTTTACTTTTTTGTAATTCACTAGATGGCTTGCATCTGGTTTCGGTTTCATTTTTTGATATATTGGTACCGTTGTCCTACCTGATAATCCAGCAAATTTCATTTTTATTTCCTCCATTTTTCTTTTTCCATTTCTTCATGTAGGCATACTATGAAGTAGTTTATAACCTCTTCTAGTCTGTAATTAGATTTTTCCATTATGTATTTTTTGGTTTTATAGTATTTAAGTGCGAATTGATCTCTTTTTAGATCATTCAAATAAACTCTATGTGGACTTAAATATATTTCCTTTAATCCCCAAAACATTATTTTTTCATCTAAGACTCTCTCTTCTGGCATTAAGTTATATATTTCAATATTCCCACAATACATTTCAAATCGTTTTAATAATAGCCTTAGAGGCTCTCTATCCTTTTCTTTTAGTCCGATTTTTTTCCCGCTTCCTCCTTCATAGATATAATTAAATAATAAGTTTAGTTTAGTTATAATGTATTCGTCTGCTTGTCCTTTCGCTTGTTCGTTCGGTAGTGCGTTCGGTTGTTCACTTGCTTGTTCAAAATGCAATTTTACTATTGTGTATGTGGATGCATCATTTTGATTTATTCCGCTTCTTGTATAAAATATAGCCATTATTTATTAGTTCATTTCTTGCCCTTTGTAAAGAAGAAATATTTAATCCTTTAATCTTACTCTTTAGAATAGTATTGGTTACCTTAAACTCGTTACGCCATTCAGTCTTACGAGCTATCTCCAGTAATATTAAATATATTGAAATAGCATTTGCAGAGAGTGGCTTATAGTCTAATGTAGAATAAAATTCAGAGAGCTGTTTTTCAATATCCATTTTGTTTTTCATATTCACATACTTTTACACTCCTTCCTTTGTAGATTCTTGACAATAAAACATATATTTGATAAAATAAATATATGGGTATTTCCTAAATACTCTAAAGAGTAGAGTTTATGTATCTTGGTCGGTATGCAAATTCTTCTCTTTTTTATTTTGTATAATTCCTCTAGTTATTTGTTCTAATGTTTCTGTAGCCATTTCTGCTATTACTTCTGATATATTATTTTTGTCTTTTATTACATTTGCTTCAGCAATATATCTTATTGATTGTAGGTCTTCTATACGATTTGCTCTTTCTTGTATAAGTTGATTTTCCAATTCTTTTACACGATCTTCTAAATAAACTAATCGTAAGCCTTGTCTTGAAATTATTGTTCCATACATATTATTTTGATTTGAAACATCTTTTAAATGTTTACCCATTAGAATTTTCCTCCTTTTTATTAATACTATCTGTTATTCTCCTTGGAACTACTATTGTAGAGTTACAATTATCGCAACATCTTCCATTATTTACAGGTTGTGCATTATTGCCATAACCATCATAATCTTTTCCGCATATACTACATTTTTGCATTATTTAATCCTCCTATTTTTCAAGTCTCTTAAATTACATTTCATCTTTGCTAAAGTAACAATGTGCCATATATAACTTTTATGTAGTTTATCTTTTTCCATGTTTGCCTCCTTTTTGTACTTTTTTTACTTCTTCGCTTGCTTCGTAAATTGATTCAATAAGCATTATGATAAGCAATGCTAATAAAGGTAATAAATATTCTCCTCCAACTGCATCATATCCTCTTACTGCAGTTGCATATTTTATTGCCATTGGTGTTACTATAA
>CAOKRJ010000093.1 GCA_948471115.1 uncultured Clostridium sp. | reverse complement strand
TCATATCGAAACTGTTACACTTCTAACCTTGAAAAATCAATAGTTATAGCAATTTTTAATAGTAAAAATGTTGTAAATGTCAACCATTTGTCAACCAAAATTTTATGCGGTTGACAATTATATGTAAAAAAATAAGAGCCTTAATGACTCTTATTTTGATTTACAGCTTTTTCAAATATTTCTACGGAATTATTACTCATTTTTTCTGTATGATGCACATAAGTATTATAAGTAGTTTCTATATTGGCATGACCTAGCCTAACTTGAACATCTTTTATTTCTGCTCCATTTTCAATTAGAGTAGTTGCATGGGTGTGCCTTAAAGAATGGTAGTTAAATGTTATACCTAAACCATAATTGATTACTTTAGATGCATATTTGAAAGAATTAGGAGTAACAATTTCGCCATCTTCTTTTGTACATACCATTTCTACTTTTTTTAATGTACCAGAAGGAATATTTGCTTTCAAAAAGTATAAAGGGCGATATTCTTTATTATCAATAATTTCAATTCCTTCATATACACAAGTATAATGACAACCATATTTTAATTTATTCTGTAATTGATCCTTTTTATATTTTTTTAGAATATTGAGTAAAGTGTTTCCTATTTCTATTGTTCTTGTACTCGTTGGTGTTTTAGGAGTACCAAAATACCATAGTTTAGTATCTTCATTATAATAGATTATTTTATTTATTGATATTTTTTTATTTTCTAAATCGATATCATCCCATGTTAATCCTAAAGTTTCTCCAATTCTAAAGCCAGTATAATAACCAATCATAATGGGTAAATAAAAAGTAGAGCCATAAGGGAAGCGGTTTATTATTTTTTCAAATTCGTCAGGTTTTATATATTTATGGTTTGCATCAGTTCTAGAATGCTCGTATTTTGGAAATTTCACATATAGCATAGGACTACCTTTTATGAAATTGCAAGGATGCACAGCATACTTTAATGCACCAGATAGAACACCCATAAGGTTTGTTAAATGGCTCTTACTGAAACCATTAATATATTTTGAATTTACAAATTCTTGCAGAATAGTAGGAGTGAGTGATTTCAATTTATAAATTCCTATACTAGGTTTTATATGATTTTCAATATAATTTTTATAAGACTGTTGGGTATTTATTTTTAATTCCAATGTTACATAGTTTTTATACCAATAGTCAAAATAATCTGATACAGATATTTCTGATGGTTCAAAATGCAGACCAGAATTATTATATTCAGCAAGAGCTTTTACACCTGCATCAAGAGCCTCCTTTTTAGTATTAAAACCAGACTTTGTAATTTGTTTTCTTTTTCCTTCGATTTTTGCAGCTTCAAATTGGTACTGCCATTTTTGACCTCTTTTTCTTACATTAATTTCAGACATGAAAATACCTCCATTTTATTTTGATTTATTTTTCATAAACACTTGAAAAATGAAGGTACTTTGTATATAATTACAAAGTAAACACTTTTCGAAGTGCTTATGCTCTGGATAATGTGTGTAGTTCGGCAAAAAACAAGACACATTATCCGTTTTAATTATATTCTTTCTTTAGTTTTTTTACATTATTTAATGATACTTCGTCATTTTCTAATAATTTAGAAACAATAGTAAAGTCATTAGTATTCTTTTTATTGCACCACCATTTTGCATCATCGATAGCATTTATTGACATATATATTGAGTCAGTTATATCATCAGCATCATTTGATGTTATGATATGATCTTTAATTCCCCAACATAGATATTTAGCAAACCTATTACAGAAATTATCTACTAAATCAGTTGCAAATTCTTGTTGTGCTTCTGTACCTTCATTCCAAATTGGAGAGGGGTTCATTGAATTAGAGAGTGCATCTCTTTTTGAAATTTTTATATTTGTTGAAGTAGTTTCAATTTTATCAGTAACTTTATTTTCTACAATATTAATATCATTTAAAGTAGGGGTTATAATTGGTTTTAATTCTTCAATAGTTGTATATGATGGCTCTAAAGGAGAATTATTAGTTGTAGTAGTTTTTTTATTACATATTTCAATACCTAATTTTATGCAATCGTAAATCCATCCTATACCAAAAAGACCAACTGTAAATAGATATAAAATTCCAATGCCTATTTTCTTTTCATAAAATTTATGAATACCTAAATAACCTAAAGATAAACATAAAATAAGATCAACCTTTTTGTTCATAGTTTAATCCTCCTATTTAAAAGCACTATTATTTTCTATTTTTACAACATCACCTAGAATTTCTAAGTCTTCAAAATTAAAATCATACTGAGTAGGAAAATTCCACATATTCATAGCTTGTAATTCTACCTTTCCATCATCGGATTTAATTATTTTACGAATAATAGGGGCACCACCTTTAATTTTTAATAAGTAAGTTTTTCCATTCAGAAATTTAGTATATTTTTTTATTATTGCTATATCTCCAACATCAAGAAGCGGAGCCATAGAGCTATCAGAAGCATATATAGCAAAGAAATTTTGGGGATTATCTTCATTAATATCTGTTCTATAAGAAAAAGGAATTTTTTGTATAACTTCATTTGTAGAAAGATTTATAAGATTAATCTCTGCCACTTTTGTTCTTCCAAAGCTCCTATCCATAGGAACATCTTCCCCCATAAGCCATACCTCATTAACATCTAAAATTAGTGCTAGAGCATAGATATTACTTTGAGCAGCTTCATATCTACCTTTCAAGTAGTCTGTTATAACAGGCATTTTTATAGGTCTTTTAATTTTCCCCTCATTATATAAATTTTGACTAATTTTTTCTATTTGCGAAGATTTAAAATCTTTTAATTTCATTGCTTCTTTTAATCTATTTGCAAAAGTTGAATGACTCATATTAAACCTCCTAACAAGTTCATTATAAAGTAAAACTTAGGAAAAATCAATACTTTTTTAAAAGAACTTAGGAAATGTTAAGTTTTTTTAAAAAAAGTATTGACATGAAAAAATAGAAGTGATAATATAATGACAACTTAGGAAAACCTAACAACAAAAAGGAGGTGGTATAATGGAAGAAAATACTAAAGAATTTAATTTTGATAAGTTGGTTGGAAGGATTATTGAAAAGTTTAAAACTAGAGAAAATTTTGCAGCTAAAGTACCAATGAGTATTCCTACGCTAATAAATAAGCTAAATGGAAATGTTGATTTTAAAAGAAAAGAAATGCTAAGGTTTTGCGAACTTTTAGATATTCCACTAGAACAAATACCAAATTTTTTTTACGAGCAAACTTAGGAAAACCTAACAA
>CAOKRJ010000092.1 GCA_948471115.1 uncultured Clostridium sp. | reverse complement strand
TTCTTCCCAAGTTTTCATTTTTTTATACCTCCACCCATTTTAATTTTGTTTGTTCTTCAATTGGATTCCATTGTTTCCAAATTTCCTCACTATATTTCAATAGCTTCATTGTTTCTTTGTTATATTCAGTTGTGCAATATTCATTAGCTGTAAATCTATCAGTAAACCCACTAAATATATTTAATAAATCTT
Source organism: uncultured Clostridium sp. (assembly GCA_948471115.1). Taxonomy (GTDB): domain Bacteria; phylum Bacillota; class Clostridia; order TANB77; family CAG-508; genus CAKPSH01. Next base: position 3,091 of record CAOKRJ010000092.1, on the reverse strand, counting down.
CCATAGAATTTCCTGTACTTTTTATTGGTTTTGCATATATTCCATAAGTTTTATGTAAATTCTCTTTTGTTTCAAATACTGCACATACATCAAATGTTACTATTCCACTTAAAAAATGCATTGCTTCTTCAGGTGTAAATTCTTCTATATCTAGGAAACAAAATCCTACTGAATTTGTTTTTCCATCGTGTTTTGTATTGTTTTGTAAAGTAAAATTGTGTTTATACTTTTCAAATTCTACTTTACTCATAAATCTAAATACTTTCATTTATTTCAAATCCTACTTCCTTTATCTCTTTTTTTGTTATAACTTTTATAATATTTAATTGTTCTAAACTATAATAGTTTGATCCTAATCCTAATTTATATTTTCTTACTTTTCCCATATATATTTGAGGAGAATTGTTTATTGTATAGAAAATTACATCCCCTTCTTTTAATACTTCAGATATTTTTTTACTATGTTTAGTTATCATTTTTCTTGAAATATTTGTATATTCTTTTCCATCTCCATATATTGCACTATAAATATAATGATTGTCTATTTTCCCCTTTTTAGTTATTTGTGCTATTTCTTCATGTATTCTTATATACTCTTTAATTTCTATTTCATCATAATAACATCCAGGACATCCCATTTTTTCTACTTGGCAGTGTTGCCACTCTTTATCACCACATTTCACTTTTGTGTACCTCCTAATATTTTTATTAAATCCCAGCTTGGATTTCCTGCTGCAGATATTGTTTTACTTCCGTTTTTTAAAGTTGCTATTGCTGTGTCAACATCTATCATTCTTACATCGTGGCCTTTAAAGCATATAAGAAAATATGCTTTGAGACCTGCATTTTTACATTTTTTCATTTCATCACATTGCCTAATATCTTTATCGACCATATGCCACTTTGTTGTTTTGCACTCTTTTGCATCAAATACAGCTTTATAATTTGGAAGAAATATCTCATAGTCAAACGGCTCTCCTTTTTTATAGATTCCATCAACAGTTCTTTCAGGATGATTTTTGTGTGCATGCCCACCTATGGCTTCTACATAATCACATACTTTTTGAATTTGCTCTTCAAATTGAAATCCTCTTCTTGGCATTAAAACACCTCCACACTAAAATCTTCTATTGCTGGTGTATCGCATACTAATAGTCCCATAAATGTGCTGATACTACCTTCTTTTGTTTCTAAATATCTAAAATTTGTATTAGTTATATTTTTTAATGCATAACATACATAAGTTCCTACTTTTAAAAATTTTGGCCTTGTATGATATTTTTGCTCAAATTTCCATATTTGTTCATTTATATTTCTCATTAATACTGCAATATTTATTTCTTCCATTTAATCCACCCACCTTATTACATAATTTGATCTAAATAAACTGGGTTCATATACTGAATATCCTTTTTTTCTTAATCGTTCTTGATTTACTGGATATATTAAAGAAACTTGTATTCCTTCATATCCTTTTTGTTTTGATTTTCTTATTTTATTTAATAAAGTAATGTATTGTAAAAATATTCTTAACATTTTAATCACCTTCTTTTTTAAATTTTTCTTCTAATTGCTCTACGCTATAATCAGCTCTAAATTGGTTATATGCTTTTTTATCCATTTCTTTTAGTTGCTTCCACAATTTAGGATAATATGTATATAATATTTTTAGTTCTTTTAAGTTTTTTAGTGGACAACACCAACAGCTTAACCTATCAAAATGTTCATATAATCCATTCCAAGTAAATCCTCTATCATAGCAATATTTTAGGCAATCCGCTTCTGTCATTTTCCACTCAACTAACGGATAACATTTATCTTTTATTCGTTTTTTTTCATCTGCTGCAATTCCTACATATTCAACATATCCCTCTATCTTATATTTTTTCAAATAATTATCAATAACTCTATTTTTCAAGTTACTCGTACACCATCTACAACGCATTGTTGCCCAGCCATACCCTTTTTTGCCCTTATTTTTGCCACGAGTTTTTTCGTGTTCAAACATATAATAATCAAAACTTTTTTCTGCTTTTAATGTAGTTATACTCTTTCCATATCTATACCAAATGTAATGTGCAACTTCTGATATATGTTTAATCATATCTGGAAAGTCTTTGCCTGTATCACAAAATATTATTTCATCTATTTTCCAATTATCTTCAAGCATTTTTAATAACATCGCTGTGCTATCCTTACCACCTGAAAAACTAACTATATGTTTCATTACATCACCTACTTATAAAACAATCTATTTAAGATTTGTGTTGCTTGCATTTTGTTTAAGTTTTCCGTATCAAAGTCTTTCATAAATCTTTTGATCATACTAACTTGTTTTTCACTTGCTGGCACTTTTCCCCATTGTTTCATCATTTTTACATTCCATATATATTCTTCGTTTGCGTGGTTTTCTTTTAAATATAAATACACTTCATCAAATGCTTTTTGCATACTTACCTTTTGGCCATTCCATATTGTTTTCCCTAATTCGTCTTGTGCTGGAATTACTATTTTTCTTTTTGGAATAAATACCACCATATTACCATTAGGCATTTTGAAATAGTTTACATCGTGAGTTTTGTAGCTTTGCTCTTTAGCCCATATATTTACAATTTCAATATTTCTTATCCAAGATGATGGACAATCTGCTTTTTCTGCAATTAGATCAGGTAATTCAAATAAGTCTCCTTGTATTTCATCTTGTTTGTTTGCAGGTACTGCATTTAGGTCAACTCCTATTAAAGTTGGTGCTGTGCATAAATTTGCTCTTCCTGTAGTTCCAACTAAATCTATCAAAGTAAGCTTGTCTTTTCCTGGATAAAGTCTTAAGCCTCTCCCTACCATTTGTGTGTATAAACTACTATTACTTGTTGGCCTTGCTATCATTACAGTTTCAACAAGTGGCATATCAGTCCCTTCTGTGAAAATCATACAATTTACAAGTACAGGTATTTCTCTATTTGTAAACTTCTTTATAAGTTCTTCTCTGTTTTTTGTTTCTGCAGTTACTGCAACTGCACCTGGTATTTTTCCAGCTATTGCTTTTGCGTGTTCTACACTACAAGCAAATATTAAGGTTTGTCCTTTTGCA
>CAOKRJ010000091.1 GCA_948471115.1 uncultured Clostridium sp. | reverse complement strand
TTTTTTCTACCAATGCATTTGGTAAGTCATCGTTTTGCACAATGTTTAATTGTAGTTTTTCTCCTGTTTTTATGTAGGCTTGTTTTTTGTTTAATTCTATTGTTGGTGCTTGCCACCATAATATTGGGTATCCTTCATTTATACCAAAGTCATCGTTTTCCCAAACATTATTACTATAATCTCCTGAGTTTAACTTATCAACTGTTGCATTTGTTGTATAGCAATTTATATTATCTGAGCTTCCTCCTCCAGCATTAGCATAACCTACAATTTGTCCTATATATGACGAACCTGTAACTGAACCTATGTTATAACTATTATATATATGTGCTGTAGGATATCCATTTCCTCCCAATGCTCCAGCAATTCCACCACAATATACTGGTGTATATATTCTTCCAGTATTATAACAATTATATATATCTAAAGAAACTCCATATCCTACTATTCCTCCAGCTGAACAATTAGAATTAGCATGTATATATCCTGTATTAAAACATTCTTTAATCTTACCAGACTCACCTATTCCAGCAATTCCACCACAGTTTGCATTCATAGCATAAATTTCTGATTTATTACTACATCTATAAATAATACCATTATTTTTATTAGATCCCGTAATTCCTCCAACAACGTCATTTCCTTTTATATATATTTCATTATGGCAATTAATAATAGTTTGTTCATTATATCCTGTAATTCCTCCAACATATGATCCATTGCTGATTATATTACCATTAATTTTTACATTATATATTTGTCCTTTATTGTATCCAAAGAGTCCCTGATAATTTCCTGATGAATATATATATATATTGCTAATTGTATAATTATTTCCGTCAAATTTACCCTCAAATGAAAGTGCTGTATCTTTAGAATAGTTCACTATTGGTGTCCATGATCCTACTGTTTCTGAACATGCTGTACTCATGTCTATGTCTGCCATTACATATACTGTTTTTCCTGCATAGTCATTTCCTGCATTTACACTGTCTCTGAATTTTACTAAGTCTTCTATATTGTATATATATGTTACTGTGTCTGTGTCTACTAATAGTCTATTTACTAGTACTGTTATTTTTGTTTCATATCCATTGTCTATGTCTTTTATTGTTATTTCTGTTGTTCCTGACATTTTCTTTGCTGTGATAAATCCTTGGTTATCTACTGTTGCTAAGCCTTCGTCTTCTGATTTGTATTCTAATCTTCCTACTGTTATTGATGTATTGTTGTCATATGCATTTAGTGTTGCTTCTTTGTATTTTAGTTTGTTTATGTCTATTTGATATCCTGTCTCATCTAGTATTATTTCTTTTTCTTCATATTCTAATTTTGCATTATACATTTTTGTATAGTATTTCTTGTCTCTTTCTGTTCCATCTCCTATTTGTCCATTTGTGTTGTCTCCTGCTACATATACATCACCGTTTTCTAATATTACTGTTGTGTTTAGTGATGAGGTTTCACCGTCTCCTGTTACATCACCTATCATTAGTGCATTTGTTATTGGACGGGCAGACACAGGTCCTGCCCCTACATTGTCTGGGTTATTGTTATCTGTAGAATTTTCAGAGATGAGTCCTTGTGTGAATTTAGTTGCATTTTCGTTTGTTCCTATTCCTAGTTCTCCTTTTGTGTTTCCTCCTTCTCCATAGATTGTTCCGTCTTTTAACATTATTGTTGTTGTGCTTTGTCCAGTTTTAAAGTATTTTATTGGGTTTGTATCTGTTACTGTTTCTGGTATTGCTATTTCTTCGAATGTTGCTGTTTGATACATGTCTCCTGTTGCATATAGCTTTTCATCTGTTTTTTCTATTACTGTGTGTATTCCTCCACTTGATACTTCTGTTACTTCTGTTTCTACTGCTACTGGATATTCTAAGTTTGTTTTACAGTTTAGTCCTAATTGCCCTTTTCCATTTTCTCCCCATGTCCATAGTAGTCCATTTGATTCTAAGGCTCCTATATTTCCGTTTCCTGCTGATATTCTTATTATGTTTTCTATTTCTTGTTTTGTTGGCTCTGTTTCGTTTGTCCATGTGTATACGTTTCCGTTTTTATCTAGGGCTACAAATGTGTTGTTTCCAGCTGAGATGTCGACAATGTTATTTAGGTTTGTTGTTTTTATATTGTCTGGGCTCTTGTTTTCTTCATCATTCATATCTTCAGTTGTTGCCACGGGCACGTTGCAACGTGTCCCCACAGTGGCGTATTCATCTTTTATATTGTATGTATATATTTCTCCGAATTTGGTTAATGCCAATATTTCGTTTGTGCCTGCTGAGATTTTTACTACGTTTGTTAAATTTTCTGTTTCTGATATTTTTATTTGGATAGGTTCTCCGAATGCTAATCTCCCCTACATTGTCTGGGTTATTGTTTTTTGTATCTTCTGTATTTTCATCTATGCTATTTTTTCCTACAATCCAAACACTACCATTTGCCTTTAGAACAGCTGTGAAACAATTTCCTGTTTCTGTTTGTGGTACCGCTATTTCGTTTGATACGTTTATTATGCTTTCGGCTAGTATTGTTTTTTCGTTTCCTTCTTCGTCTTCATATTTATATGTTGCATATATTGTTGTGTATCCGTCTTTTAGTCCTGTTACTGTTCCGTTTCTATCTACCTTGGCTATGTCTTCATTGGTGCTTGTCCATATGAAGTCACTGTTGTTTAGGTTTTCTATTAGCGGGCGATTGCTATTCTCCTCTATATTGTCTGGGTTATTATTTTCGTCTGTTCCTGGTTGTACTGTTAGCTGTATTTCTTGTCCTACTTTTATGTATGTTTGGTTTATGTTTAGTTTTGCTGTGTCTCTGTATTCTGCTTCCCAATATAGTATTGGGTCTTTGTCGTTTATGTTGTTTAGGTCATTTACATATTTCTCTCCTAGTGTTATTGCATATGTTTTTAATTCGTCTGCTGTTATTTTACCTTCTGTTGTTCCTGTTACTGTTGTTCCATTGAATTTATTTGTTGTGTTTATGTTACTATTTATCGCATATGAGTTTATTATTTCCATTGCTTCATAGCTTTCTCTCCATCCGTTTCTCCCTACTAGTCCTCCTATGTATTTGCTTGTTCCTGCTATGTTTATTTCTCCTTTGTTGTATGTGTTTTCTATTTTTCCTTTATATGTGTTGTCTGTATTTCCTGTTATTCCTCCTACATAGCTTGTATAACTTCTCCCTGTTATTTTTCCCGTATTATAACTGTTTGTTAATTCTCCTCTTAGTGCTCCTACTATCCCTCCTGTCATTACTTCTGTATAGTTTTGATTTGTTATTCCTTCTCCTATTATTTCTGCTTTA
>CAOKRJ010000090.1 GCA_948471115.1 uncultured Clostridium sp. | reverse complement strand
TATTTCTTCTTTTTTTGTTTCTATGTCTCTATTTATTTCTGCTATTTCTGTTTGATGTTTTATGTTGTTTGCTACTTCTAATATTGTTGATATTATTGTGATTAATATTAGCATGACAATTAAGGGCATAATTATATATGTCCTTTTGTTTTTTATTTTGTTACCTGTTTTAACAGTCACATTGCAATCTGACACTACATTTTGTGTAGCTGTTTTTTTATCTTTTAGATTATACTTGTGTGTGTGTGTGTGTGTGTGTGTGTGTGTGTGTGTGTTACAGTATCAACGGTTCTAGCGTTTTTCTCTTTTTCATCTTTTCCTTTCCATGTTTTTTTCATGTTCGTTCCTCCCTTTATGGATTTTTTTATATATAATATGAAAGTTATACTTTCTTATTTGTTCTATTTTAAATTATTATAGTCAACTCATATAATTTTATCTGTATTTTACAGTTTCCTACTTGTTGCCAATACAATTTTTATTATATTGATTCCATTTTGTATTGTAAATACCAGTCTTTTCCTTATGTAAAACAAAAAATCCGCATTTATTTACGGATTTTCTTGGTTTTAGCTTTTATTTTTTGTTTGTTAAATTTATGTTTCGTTTTTGTAATATTTTGTCGGTTCTCTTAGGGAAATGTGTCTTTGTTGTATTAAATTTTTATTTTAGTTTCTTTTTAAAAGCATAATTTACATAACAAAATAAGGGTTCGATACATCGTTCCCTTGAATATTTCAACTATTAATTTTTATTTACTTAATCCTATAAATATTTGTACAAATACTTTTCCATATATTGCACTTTCTATTACATATATTCCTGTATATTCAAATTTTTCTTCTAAAATATTTTCTCTATGAGAAGTTGATTCTATCCAAGCTTCTACTGCTTTTTCTGGTGTTGTGCTTCCTGCTAAATTTTCTCCTGCTATTTTATAATTTACTTCATTATTTTTTAACATCTCAAATGGTGTTCCTAGTGTAGGTGAAATATGTGCAAAGTATTTATTATGAACTAAATCTTCTGCTTTAAGTTTTGCAATTTCTTGTAGCTTAGAATATGGTTTTAATTCTTCTAACCCATTTTTCTTTCTATATTCGTTTATTAATTCTAATGTCTTTTGTTCTTGTTCACTTAATATAGTTTCTTCTAATTCTATTTTTGTTTTCATTGCACTTATTGTGTTGTTTTGCTCAATTTGTCCTAATACTACTGTTCTATATGTTATAAGTGAAATACTTTCAATTATAACAAAAATCACAATTATAAGTAAAATACCAGGTTTTAATCTTGATATTTTCAATTTACATACACTCCTTAATTCTATTATTTCGGTTGTGTTCCATGTAAAGTTATCATAATATGATATCTTTCCTAGAATACAAAAAACAAGGGAATTCATTTCCTAAATAATTTCTTAAGTTCTGTATTTAATTTTTTCTATTGTGATTTATTATATTATTTTATTTTATTTTTCAATTTGCCATTTTTATATATAGTATTTTGCTTATGTTGTTATTATATCAGCTTTTTTATTTTATGTCAACATTTTATTGTAAACTTTTTTTCCATCTTTACATTTTCTTGGTTAACTTGGCTGTTATTTCAAATTCTTGCTTATTTCTTAAAATTGTTAATCTTACTTCATCATCTATATTTTTTGTATATATGTGTTTTCTTAAATCGTTTATTTTGTTTAATTTTATTCCATCTATTTTTTCTATAATATCTCCTACTCTTATTCCTGCCATTTTTGCTGCACCTTCTGGTATTAATTCTGTTATATATACTCCATATTCAAAATTTAAGGATGAATCTATATATTGGATAGCTTCTTTATCATATACATATACTCCTAAACTTGCTTCTTCAAATTTTCCTGCCTGTTGCAATTTCTCAATTATAGGTTTTATTATATTAATTGGTATTGCAAATCCTATACCTTCTGCATCTGTTATTTTTACAGTGGTTATTCCTATTACATTTCCTTCTTTATCTATTAATGGTCCCCCACTATTGCCAGAATTAATAGATGCATCTGTTTGAATTAGATCTTCCATGTATGAACTTTTGCGTTCATCCTCTATTTTTATTGTTCTATCTAGTGCACTAATTATTCCAGATGTTACTGTTTTGCGAAACTCAGCCCCCAAGGGATTTCCTATTGCATAAACTCCTTGCCCAATTCTTAAAGTGTCTGAATCACCCAATTTTGCATAGTTTATTTCTGTTGTTGTATTTATTTTTAGAATACTTAAATCTAAATTTTCATCTGTCCAGACTACTTGTGCTGTGTATTCTTTTCCATCTCCTAATGTTACATAACATTTTGATTTTCCACTTACATGATAGTTTGTTAATACATATCCTTCTTTTGCTACTATTACTCCTGTTCCTAAATTATAAGTTTCTATTGCCTTCAAAGAAAAGAAACTTGCATCTGTACTTTGTAATTTTGATATTCCAACAACTGTATTAGAAACTTTTTCTAATGTATCACATATATCTTTTTCTGTTTTTGTCTCTTCTGTAGATGCAATTGTTTCCCCTCCTACAATAGGTGGATTTTCTATATTTATATTAAGATACATATCATATAATGCAATACTTATTGTTGCTATTATAAATATACTAATTATTTTTAATATTAATTTTCCTATATAATTTTGCTTATGTATTTTTCTATACATTTTCATTTTTAATATCATTCCTTCCTAAGGCTAAACCTACTTAGAAAAAATTGTTACCAATTATTTTTTAACTTTATACTTTAATAAGTATTGCCAAATTTTACTTTTTTATAATATATTTTTATATAAATTATGAAATGTAATACTTTTGCAAAGTTCTCCAAAACATGCATATTTCTTTGTGCTGTGGTTATATTATATTTATTAAATATTTTGCAAATATGATTAAAAACTAATTTTGTACCATAGAAAGGAATGATTATATATGGATAATAATCCTAATTTAAAGGTTTTGAAAGAGTTGCATAAAGGTGCTCAAATGGGTATAAATGCTCTTTCTTATGTGTCTGACAAAGTTACTGATGATGGCTTTAAAAGAGAGTTGAGTACTCAGTATAATCAATATGAGGACATCTTGACTCGTGTTACAGATTTATATAATGATTATGGTGAAGTTCCTGCTAATTTTAACTTTAAGGATGATATGATGACTTGGATGGGCATTCAGATGAATACTGTTAATGACAAATCTCCTTCTAAAATTTCTGAATTATTAATTCAAGGGAATACTATGGGAATTATTGAAGGTAGACGTCTTCTTAATAATAACCCTGCAGTTGAAACAAATATTAAACAGACTTTAAATGATTTTGTTACTTTACAGGAAAACACTGTTACAAAATTGAAACAATATCTATAAAATGAGAGTATTAGAGACTATGGTAAAAGTTGTGTAAATTTCCTTTAATTTCACTTGATACAAAAAATTCCAGTGACTCTTCACTGGAATTTTTGATGTGAGATTACTATTTTATGTTAATCTATTTGTTATTTGTTTAAAAATTTAATTTTGTTTATACTTGGTTCTTTCTTCTTGACTATT
>CAOKRJ010000089.1 GCA_948471115.1 uncultured Clostridium sp. | reverse complement strand
TAAGATTTTTATTGCATTTTTCTGAATTTTCAATAACACATTTTACTAATGTTTTTGCAATTCCTTGCCCTTGATATTTGCTGTCTACTACAGTATGAATTATATTCCATGTATCCTCTAATTCTTTAAACTCACATTCGCCAATTTCAATATCATTATCACAAGCTACTGCTCTATTTTCTTTTCTTATAAATTTAATATTAACCATTTTTTATCCTCTCTACAAGTTGTAATTTTTCTTTCTACTTACTTAACATTTTTATTGCTTCATCTTCGTTTTCTATAAAAAATATATCTTTACCATTATTGCTTTCATATATGAAAGCTTTTAATGGTTTACTTGTATATTTTGAATAATCTCCATATATAGCAAATTTAATTTGATAATTTATAAACTTCTGTAATATTTCTCCTGCTAATCCCTTACTTAATATAAAAAAATCTTCTACGACTGCCTCTTTATTTAATGCGATTTTATTGCAGTTTGTTTCATATTTTATAGTCATAATAAAATCTATTGCTGATTTAACATCTTTTATAACAATTTCATTAGTTTTTACGATTGCTATATTATTTATAATTTTTGTCTCCACTTTTACTCCTTTCAAAATCATAATTTTTCTTTATATCCCAACTGCTTCATCATATTCAACTATTCCATTTATTGTTTTTGCATTTTCATTTAATTTGATAGCCTTAAAGCAGTCATTTTCTATATTAAATGGTGCTTTTAGCTTCTCTCAGAACCGTGCGTGAATCTCCACCTATATGGCATTTTCGGTAGTTTTGCTACAGTAGTTTATCAATTATTGTATATAATTATTCATTATGCCATTTATATACATCCATGACACACAAAGATAGGTAGCTTTCAATAAATATCTATCTTATAAATTTATAAAAATTCTATTTTATATGAGTAATATTACTATTTTAGGAACGAATATTATTAAACCTATTATTACTGTTCCTATTGCAAATATAAGTACACCACTTGCTGAGATATCTTTTGCCAGTTTTGCTTTTTCATTTTTATATGGCATTACTATATCTACAATAGTTTCAATAGCTGTATTAAACATTTCTCCTCCAATTACTAGAGCGAAGCAAATAATACAACTGATCCATTCATATTTATTAATATTTAGAATAATCCCTGCAATGATAACTAATAACATAATAAATATATGTATTTTCATATTCTTTTCTGTTTTAAATGACGAAATAAATCCTTGAAAAGCATATTTAAAACTATTTGCTATCTTCTTTGTTTTTATCTTTATCATTCTTTTCCTTCTTAATTTCATAACTAATCTCTTTCTAATATAAATTTATTTATCATACTTATATAGATAATCAGATATAAGATTGCAATTAAAAAACCTGCCACTACATCACTTGTATAATGTACTCCTAAATAAATTCTACTAATGCTAAACTAATAATTAGTATTCCTAAAACTGTAATTAAGCTCCATTTTAAATATTTATTTTTTTACATTCTTATAGATTAAATATACAAGAAATCCATAAAATGCCATACTTATCATAGAATGTCCTGATGGAGAATATAATCACTTTTATTAATGATTCTAAATTCTTCTGTTTTTTGGTCTTTGCAATATTCTCTTTAATAACTGATTAAGTATTGTTACTATTCTTAATTGGAAATAATGGTTATTCCTATTTTCTTGTTTTTTATTACAATAAATAAAATAGTTGATATTCCAATTAAGTACATTGCTCCTCCAAATATTACACGATTTAGAATTAAAAAAGTGATATTTTTATTAAAAAATGGCTACTACCTGTAATATTTAGTTTTTCTGCAAGTTCTGCTTGTGTCATATTTTTATTTTTTCTACATTCAGCAATGAACTTTCCTACTTTTGCTTGTTCCATACCTTTCCCTCCTTTAATATTATTGTAAAATCTTTATATATATAAGTAAACATACTAATCGTTGAGTGAGGAAAACAACGATTAGTAGAGTTGTAATTTGTTGAAATAATTATAACACAAAAGACAGATATTTCAATCTATCTGTCTTATTATTTATGCGATTAAACATATTGATATTTTTTCTTTGATTATCAATACTGCACTTACAATTAATGCTAATATTTCTGCTACTACTACTGCAAATCAAATTCCATTAAGACCAAATAAAATAGGTAACACTAATATCATTATCACTTGAAATATCAACCACATATCTTTCTTTTCCTGTATTATAATATAATGTGACATTCATTCTTACAATTTCTTTACTGCTTTTTTTTGGTATTTTATAAAAATAATAAAAAAGGTTATCGTGATAATTAAAAATATTCCTGATATACTAAGCAATCCTATATCTATTTGATTAATACTTGTATTTTCTCTTGAAATAGATGAAATTACATTTTCTTGTGTAGTCTTATCAGGTTCATTTACAATACTTTTATCTTCTGTTAAACCTTCCTTTTTTGTATTTTCTTCCTCGATATCTATTTCTGTATTAGGCATTGTTTCCAATTTCTCTACTCTTTGATGTTTATTTCTAAATCTATTTGTTATAAATATTCCTATTGCTATTATATATATACATAAATTACTTAACAGTATTTTTAATGTATGTAAGGATTTATAATATCTCCATTGTACTGTTCCAATTGGCACATGCAAAATCTGTGAAATTTCTTTAAAGGATAAGTTTGAAAGTATTTTTAATGACACTATTTCCTGTTCCTTTTTATTCAATCTCGAAATTATTTTATTGTAAGTATCCTTTTCTATAATTTTATTTAATTCTTTGTCTTCTTCTGTTATATAATATAATTCATCAATTTCAATTTCTTCTTTTTGGTTCCTTAAGAAATTTAATACCTCATTTTTAGTCATAGAGTATAACCAACTTGATTCATTGCTTGTTGGAAAGTTATTTTTCTCCATCTGCCACAATTTTATAAAAACTTTTTGTACTAACTCTTCACTATTTTCTTTATTTTTTAGAATAGAAAATGAAACCGCATACACTAATTTTCTATACTTTTCATATAGTTCTTTAAATGCTGATTCTTTATTATTTTTTATTCCAATAAAAATGTTGTGCAATTCTTCTTTATTTATTTTTTTCATATTTTCCCCTCTTATTTTTATTTCATTACTTATAGTTGATTCGTGCAATTTCTTTTACTGTTGGAGTCTTATATTTATATTTGTTAGTTCTTTTGCTTTATTGTAAAATCTACTCATTGACAGCATATTTCTAAAGTATTTATTCTTTCTTCTTCAAAGAAAATAGCAATTCCTTTTTCTTTTAATTCCTATATATTTTCAAGTATCTCCTCTATTAATTCGACCTTTTTTCTTCTCTATAACTTGTACTTTCAAAATTAGTCTCTCTTTCTCAAGTTTAGAGAATCTTTATGTGCTTATTATACATCAAAATTTAATATTTTCAAATACCTATATGAGTTAAAATGATTCATTTTATGAATTTTTACATCAAATCTGCTTAAAATTTTTGCTCTTTTATTAACTCTTAAAGGGTTGCCCTTCAATGTGTACAGGCGATATGTTAATACTCGCTTTCCTGCCCTTATTTTCAAAGGGGTATTTTCTACTTTATAAAAATTATGTTCACTCAATTAAGTATATTTATCCTAAATTCTCTTAATTGAAAAATAATGTGCTTTTAAAATTTAGTCAAGGTTGTGCAATAGCACATTCATTTTAACCTTGACTTGATTTTATAAAGCACATTAAAAT
>CAOKRJ010000088.1 GCA_948471115.1 uncultured Clostridium sp. | reverse complement strand
CGTGCCGAAAATACTTGGAGGGTTCCTTCCTGGTAAGATAGGTCTTCGCCAGTTTTTTTATATTAAAACGAATTATAAAAATATTTTAATAGATATTTTTATAATTCGTTTTTTAGATATATAAATTTGTACTGTGGGGAAGATTATATATTTTTAAAACTATAAATATATAATTATCCACACAAACACCAATTTATTTAGATAAATCTCTTGCAAAACAAGGGCATATATTGTAAAATTATAAAAAGAATTTGTTTATAATTATCAAAAGATAAAATAAAATAAGGTATTTTGTATTACACTTTTTAGAATAGGAAACTAAAAGCGACAAACATTTTAAGAATATGATAGTATACTATATAATGTGAATTAAGGGGTATAAAAACTCTAGTTTCTTAGTAAAAAAGCAAAAGGTGGTTAGTAGAATGTTTCAAAATATAGATGTAAAAAATGCAGATACAGCTGTAAATGAAGAAGAAAGTAATTATAACAAAGGAAAATTTGAGATTTTTAATAGTATAATAAGACAAGCCATAACAAAGCAAAATTTGGTTTTATATTTAATATCTTTTATGATGTCTATGGTATCATGTGGTGATGGCATAGCACCATTTGGAATGGCAATATTTGCAGCAGCATGCTCTAATTCAATTCCAGTAATATTTATATATATAGTAACAATGATTGGAACAGCTTTAAAATTTGGGTCAGCAGGAGTTTTAAATTATTTGCTAATATCTTTATTATTTATAGCAATGATTTTAATATTTAAACCATGGTATCAAGAAGAGTATAAAAATGAAAGAAGAAAACTTGGAAGATATGTTTTTTTAGCAACTCTAATAATTCAGACTATCGAAGTATTTTTCAATGGATTTTTAATATATACATTTCTTTTAGGCATAGCAACAAGTATTACAACATACATATTCTATAAAATATTTTCCGAATCCCTAGTAGTCATAAGGGAATGGAGAATAAAAGAAGCATTTTCAATAGAAGAAATAATGGGAGCATCTCTAATGGTATCAGTTGCATTTCTTGCAATTAGTAATGTAACACTTTTTGGTCTAAATGTTGGACAAGTGTTAATGATTATAATGATATTAGTCTTAGGTTGGAAAAATGGAATAATGGTAGGAGCAACAACAGGAATTACAATAGGAACTGTTATTGGAATTATAGGAAATGGTGAACCAATGCTAATAGCATCATTTGCACTTTCAGGAATGATAGCAGGAATATTAAATAGATTTGGAAAAATGGGAGTCATTATAGGATTTATGGTAGGAAATGCTTTACTTACCTACATATATAATGGAAATACAGTTGCAGTCATTTATTTCAAAGAAATATTAGTAGCCTCACTAGGTCTAATTCTAGTTCCAAAAAGCATTAAAATTAATATAGATGATTTATTTGATAAATCATCAGCATTACCTCATGGACCAATATATAAACTAACGGAGGACAAGTATGCAGCCTCTAAATTAAATAATGTTTCAGATGCAATTCAAGTAATGTCAGATACATATAAAAACGAAAAGGAAGAAAAAGACCCTAAAGAAATATTCCTAAATGAATTAGGCAATAGATTAGAAAAAGTGCAAGACAATATATTATATGAAGACGTGTATAACTTTAACAATGGGATAGCAGAAGATGCTTATAATATATTAAGAAAAAAGCAGAAGATAACAAATATAGACTTAGAAGATATTTTTAAAGGTCATAGTGCATATATAGTAAGCTTAGACAATACACAAGACATAGAAGAAATTAATAAAAATACACAAGAAATTACAAATATCATTAATGAATCATATAAAATTAGTAATGTTACATATATTTGGAAACAAAAGATAGATGAGAGCAAAAAAGTAATGTCAGATCAATTAGAAAATGTTTCAGAGGCAATTTCTAATATTGCAAAAGAAATTGAAAAAAACGAAAATAAATTTACAAAAGAAAGTGCAAAAATAAAGTTATTAGCAGAAAATAGTAATATCAGTATTGTTGATTTAAAAATAAAAAAGAATGATGAAAAATATTTAGTAAACTTATATACAGATAAATGTAAAGACGAATGTTATATAGAAAAGATAGAAGAAATTTTATCACAGGTATTAGGAGATGAAATCAAATTACAGAAAAAAGAATGTGCAATAGATGAAGAAAATAATGTATGCAAACAAATATATTCTTCACAAGATAAATATATACTAAGAGTAGGAATGGCAAAGAAGACAAAAGAAAAATCAGTAATATCAGGAGATACATATATAAAAACAAAATTAGATGATGGAAAAAATCTAGTTGCACTTAGCGATGGAATGGGCTCAGGACCAGATGCAAGAAAATCTAGTAAAGTAGCAATAAAAATGCTAGAAAGACTATTAAAAACGGGATTTGAAAAAGATGCATCAATAAAGCTAATAAACAGTACAATGTGTTTAAATGCAAAAGATGATATGTATGCAACATTAGATATTGCAATATTTGATTTATTTACAGGAAATATGGAAATTGTAAAAAATGGTTCTTGTCCTACATTTGTAAAAAGCAAAAAAGATGTTCAATTAATAAAATCGTTATCTTTGCCAGCTGGAATTTTAGAAGATATTGACTTAGTAACCTTTGATAGAGACTTAGAAGATGGAGATATAGTAGTAATGTGTACAGATGGAATTATAGACTCAAATACAGAATATAATAACAAAGAAATGTGGGTAAAAGACATTTTATCAGAAATGGAGACAGATGATGTACAAAAAATAGCAGATATAATTGTACAAGAGGCAGTAGACAATAATTTAGGAAGACCTAAAGATGACATGACTGTTATAGTTGCGAAAATAATAAAAAAATAATGGACATAGTCCATTATTTTTTACTATGAACTAAAATAGGCATGTAGAAACTATCCAAATATAGCAATATAGAAATTATTTTATCTTGCTTTTTATGTAAAAATATGTTAATATAGATACCTAACACGTTAACATACTGGATAAGCAGAAAAGGAGAGTGTGCTATGGTATTGACAGAAATGCAAAAAGAATTAAACGAGGAAGGGAAAATTCATGAATTGAATACCGTTATCGTGAACCAAATTGCTACAGCTATTGAAGCAGGTGCCGGAAAGGATGTAGGCATAGGCAGAGATGTGACAGTTAATTTTGATATTAGCTGTATACCAGAAGAACTTAGGGACTTGTTTCATAAGAGATTAGCTGTTATGTGGGGAGAAATATCAGATGATGTTCCCATTAATAAAAAAAGGTATTATTATATCCATGGCAGAATGGCAGTTGAAGATGGAAAGGTTACGGCTCGAGTTATAAGAAATTGGTAATCTTACAAGGCAAAAATAAAACTGAGGTACACGAATTTTGTGTGCTCCTGTTTTTCTTTTATTGATAAAATTTTATTATTGCATGAACTACACTTAAATCCTCACTTTTTATAGTTACAATATGCTGATTATTATCATATGCATAAAAACATTTTATTGTATCATCTAATTTTATCTGTTTTTTATAAATAATTTCAATATTATCAAAATAAACTTGCCACAAGTCATTAGGAAGAGCATCAAAAGCAAAATCTAAATAGTATAAATTATTAACATGATGATTTGTATCAATATCACGTCTTTTAATTTGATAATCATACATAAATTTAGAACCTTCGGGCTCATAACCCGAAGGTCGTAAGTTCGAGTCTTACCCCCGCAACCACAAATTTTATTAGAGTCGCAAGAGATTGTGGACTCTTATTTTTTTGACCTTGACGTAATTTTGACGTAAATGGGGACAGCTTGGGGACACAGGCTGTCAAAACC
>CAOKRJ010000087.1 GCA_948471115.1 uncultured Clostridium sp. | reverse complement strand
CTATATGCAATTATAACATCACTTGCTTGTAAAGAAGGATATTGTTTCGCAACAAATAAATATTTAGCTGAAAAGTTAGGTGTAAATCCTAAAACAATTTCAAGTTGGATTTCAGATTTAAAAGATAGAAATTTTATAATTGTTGAAGTAATTAGAAATGAAAACAAGCAAATCATTCAAAGAAAAATTTATATAAATGATGTACCCTATCCATTAAATAATGGATACCAGTATCAATCAAAAAATGGACAGGCTATCCATCAAAAAGTGGAAGATAATAATAAAAGAAATAGTATTAAAACTAATACTAAATTACAGAAAAAATCTATATCAAATTATACAAATCAAAGAGAATATCCAGAAGAATTTTTAAACAGTTTATATGCAAATCTTAAATGAAACTTTGAAAATCTTGTTAGTTTGTTGGTAATATGATAAGATAGCTATGAAAGGTAGGAAATAAAGATGGCAAAAGACAGTAGTAAAAAGAAAATGAATTTGAAACAAATTTTAACAATGGCAATTACTATAATTTTATTTATAGGATTAATTTATATCGCAAATAATTTAGATATATTAAATGAAATTACAGTCGCAAATTATAATAGTATAAATGAAATACCAGAATACTCTGGTCAAATATATGTAAAAATAAATAATGGTAAGCCATATTTTACAGAAGAAGATTATATTACAGAAAGTTTTGAAAAATATAGCGATTTAGATGAGAAAGGAAGATGCAGAGTTGCCTATGCTAATATTTGCAAAGAAATAATGCCTCCTGATGGAGATCAAAGAGGAGATATTAGTAGTATAAAACCAACTGGTTGGGTACAAAGGAAATATAATGGAGAATATTTATATAATAGATGCCATTTAATAGGTCATCAGCTATCAGATGAAGATGCAAATGAACTGAATTTAATTACAGGGACGAGATACTTTAATGTTAATGGTATGCTATCATTTGAAAATAAAGTGGCAGATTACATAGAAAAACATAAGAATAATCATGTTTTATATAGAGTAACACCAATTTTTAAAGAAAATAATAAATTAGCAAGTGGTGTAGAAATAGAAGCATATTCTGTAGAAGATAGAGGAAAAGAAATATGTTTTAATGTATATGTATATAATGTACAGCCTGGAATTACAATTAATTACGAAACAGGAGAAAGTGAAGAAAATTAGCCATTACTATTGAAAAATAGATCTAAATACTATATAATAAATTTGATTTTAATCTTTTTGCTAAATTTCTTTGGCAATAAATTCCCAAAAAACAGATAACAAAATAGGAGTGTGAAGATTATTGAATTTAGATTTATTTAATAATTTAGTTAATAGTGTGAAAGAAAATAATATTGTACAAAGCTTTATAAAAGAATTATCTCATTATTTAGAAAAACAAAATAATAAACTACTTAATGAAGAGTATAATAGAAAAGATAACGGGATACTAAAACAAGAAAATTGTTTATATCAAGTAGTAGAAATAGACGTAGATGGAGTCTATTTGCAAAACACAGAAAACAATAGTGTATCAAAGGAAATGGATATTTCAAAAGAGATTTTAAATAAAATAGGAAATGATAGTGTACTTAGATTTAAAGATGGAAGTTATATTTACGAAGAAGAATTAACTAAGCAATTTTATGATAGTTTAATAGATGTTAAAAAATATAAGAACATTCAAGATAACTTCGTTAAGGAAAGTAATATACTAGAAATTGATCCAAATACTAGATATAAAATTGAATTAAATAAGGATAATTATTGTTTATTAAGTTATGAAAATAATGGTAAAAGTACAATCCAAGTTCCGAAAGAACTAATACCATTTTGGGCTAAAAGTGGAGATAATTTATATTACAAAAATGGAAAATTTAATAGGTATTTTAGATAGAAAATGGTATGAGAAATTCATACTATTTTTTAATTTTTAAAAGAAATATTATCTCCTATCGGGTTAAAAAGGTATTAGGAGATTTTCTCCTAAACAGCAATATGTGGTCCGCAGAACCATGCTGGCGAATGTTAGTCAGTAAAAAATACCCTACCAACTAACGCATATAATCATAGACACGAAATCAAAGATTTCGACTATGATTTAATTCGGAGCAAAAGTCTTTGCTCTAAAATATCAAATTTCGCTTTGCTAATTTGATATTATTATTGCGAAAGCAACAAGGTTCTGGGGTACCTCACCCACAGACTTTGCCTGTGAGGTGGGTCAGGTTCTTATATGAGCAAGTTTTTAATGATAAGATTAAAATTTTAAGGAGTGTGATATTATGAAATTTAATTCAAAAGATAGAACTGAAATGTTAAAAGTAAGAATTTCAGAAGAAGAGAAAACTTTAATAAGAGCAAAAGCAGAAATGTATGGATACAGATACTTGTCAAATTATATAAGAGATTCTGCAATTTATGAAAAAGTAACACAAGTAGATTTAAAAGGACAAGATGAAATTTTAAGTGCATTTTCGGAAAATACAAAGGAAATAAAAGAAATTGCAAAAGGAGTTAGGCATTTATGCAAATTCTTAACACAGGCAGATGATTTAGCAATAGCAAATTTAAGAGCAAGAATGTATGATATTATGAGAGCACAATATAAAATACGTGATTTGATTACTAAAAAGTTAGATTTAGATGTATGGCAAAGAATTAATCGTTCAAAATATTAATACAAATAAAAATGCAACAGATTTGAGAAAAAGTCTCAAAAATATTGATATTTTATAAGAATTAGAATATAATATAACATGAGAGGAGAGAAATCAAAATGTTAATTAGATTTAGTTTTAAAAATTTTAAATCCTTTAAAGATGAAAATTGTTTAGATATGGAAGCTACAGCATTAAAAGAACATGAATACAACATTGCCAAAACAGAAAATATTGAACTTTTAAAGGTAGCTGCTATATATGGTGCTAATGCAAGTGGAAAGACAAATGTATTGCAAGCATTTGATTATATGAAAAAAAGAATATTAGTAAGTGATGACTCTAAGAAGAATTCTCCAGTAGATGAAGAAAACATATATAGTTTTATGATAAATAATGAGCCAATTAGTTTAGAGGTTGAGGTATTAGCTAAGAATAATAAAATATATAAATATGGTTTTGAAGTATTTAAAAATAGTATAGTTTCAGAATGGTTATATATAAAAAAAGTAAATAAATTTTATTCGATTTTTGAAAGAGAAAAAAATAATGTTACTATGAAATCAAATAATAAAATATCTGGATTAGCAAATATAGATGAAAGAACTTTATTCTTAAACATATATAGCAAGATAGATAAAGACAACGAAGATTTTAATAATGTTTATGAATGGTTTGTAAATGCTAATTACTTAGATTTAGGAAATCCAAGATTTGAAGATTTCATTAATAATAGAATTTCATTGAAAATACTAAGTAATGAAAAATACAAAAAAGAATTATTAAGATTTATAAAAACCTTTGATTCTGGAATAGAAGGAATTAAAACAACACCAGATTCAATAGAAGAAGTACAGAACAATAATAGAGTAGTAAAGGTAGAATTAATCCATAGAGGAGAAGATAACAAATTAAAAGCATTACCATTAGATTTGGAATCAAATGGTACTAGAAAAATGTTCCACTTATTTGATTTCCTTATGGATGCACTAAAAAATGGAATGGTACTATTTATAGATGAACTAGATGCAAAATTGCATCCATTACTAACAAGATATATTATTAATCTATTTCATAATAGTGAAACAAATATTGATAACGGACAGCTAATTTATTCTACACATGATACAGTAAACTTAAATAAAGATACATTTAGAAGAGATGAAATATGGTTT
>CAOKRJ010000086.1 GCA_948471115.1 uncultured Clostridium sp. | reverse complement strand
TTCTGCACCTACTAGCATTGCACTTATATCTTCAATTTTTCCATTTAGTTTTATCTGCATAATATACCTCCTACTATTTACAACTGTTCATTACTGTTGAAAGCTGTTCAGTTTTCATCTTTGTTGCATATTACTTGCTCTTTTTCAATTATCATTATTACGCTTTTCATATTTTCGTATTTTGTTCTTGAAAAGTAGCTTGCCTTTGACTTTGTTGTAGTAATAAATCCGCATATTTCTACTAAATCATATCCATTTGTATTTTCTACTACCGCAAAATCTCCTAATTTACAGGACATCATCTTTTCTAACTTCCAGTATAATGTTTCTCCATTTCTGTTATTTAATCTACCTGCTATTAGATCTACTTTTTCATCCATTTATATCCACCTCCCTAAATATTTTGTTTTATATTGTTCTTGCTCTATTTTGAATTGCTCCGCTGTTTTAGATACTTCTGTATCAATAGCCTTTTGCATCTGACTCGCCATACTAATTGAGTATATTGGTATTTTAGGAATATTTACTGTAGTTGCCTTCAAATATGCAGCTACTAATCCTACAAATTTAATATTTCTTGCTTTTGCTTGTTCTAGATTTTCTTCAGATATTTCAAATGTATTTAATGTATATATTTTACAATTAAGCATTCCTCTCATAATTTTGTCTATTTCACGATTATTTCTGCACGGATTTTCCTTACTTCCTAGTTTCATCGCTAACCTCCTCTAAATATAATTCACGATCTAAAAAGCTGCACCAGTCTGCAATATCAGAAAATGTAACTGAATATGTATTGCCAGTTCTTCTATACCCTTCTAATACACGCCACTTTTTTTCTCTTGTGTCCCATATTGGTTGTCCTACATATTGTTCTAGTTCATACCATTTTATTGCTACTGGTTTTATTTTTTGCTCCGCTTCATTGTCAACTTTTTTAGGAATTTCATTTTGTTTTGTCTCGCTAGTTTTCTTCTTTGGCATTATTACCACCTCCCTCGTACTTGAATTTATAGAAACTGCAACTACAGCCCATTTTGTATCTGTAACTAATATATTTATCACACCAAATTACATCCTCTAGTATCTTTCCACCTTGTTTTTTATTTCCTATATTGTACTTGCAGCTATCGCATGTATAATCAAACTTGACCTCTTTACCAGTCCAAAAATCAATTATCATTATTTTATACTTTCACTTCCAGTTCGTTTAATGTATATTCCTCATCTTCATTTAATCCTTTGAAATAAAGGTTTTTATCAATATAAATTGCGTTGCTGTGATGAGGGCTAAAACATAGATATAGCCAGTACCCTCTTTTTACTATGTATTTTATAACCCCATTACCTGTGCCACTTACATAATTTCCAAATTTCAAAGTTTTTTCTAAAAACTCTCTTTCTTCTTCAGTTAACATTCTGCACCTCCATTATTTCTAATATTTTTAGTACATAATATCGTTGTCCTGGTATTGCTCCCCATTCTTTTTTACCTATTCCAATGTCTACTATACATCTACATTTAACTAATGGAGAATTATAATTATAACCATTTCTAAATACTATAAAAAACTCTGCTGCTATATATTCATTTCTAAAATTAGTAGGCCTTGGCATATATTTTCTAAATCTGCTGTCATAATAAGGTTTGATTTCTCTATATTCTTCTTTCTTCTCGCCACTTACGATCATATCAAACCATTGTTTTTTTATTGGTAATACTAACATTTTCTATTCCTCCTTCGGTAAAGCACAAGCCCTGTCTCTTTGCATACTCCTTAACATAGATGACAATATAACTTCTTTGTCTGCTTTTAAATCCCTACTTCTAGCTGGTCTTATACAATACAGCTCTTTTAGTCCATCTATTGGCTCCATATAATAACTCGTTCTTTTGGCTCCATATTCATTTATCGTTTCTGTTTTCTCTCTTTCTTCTAGTCTATCTATTGCTACATAAACACCTATTCCAACTGGTATTTCATTTTTTACTTGTTCATATAATTCGTAAGGCATAACAAAGTAATTTTTATGGCCTATAAATGTTAGATGATTCTTGCTGCGAAAGTCTTGTTTAGATTGCTTTATTTCATAACAAGTTATTTCCCTTTGGCAGTTATATTTGATACAATCTACTATTTCTCCACCATACCAGCCAATAGTACACTCAAACACATAAAAGTCGTTACGACTATCAAACTTTGTTTGTAGTAGTTTCTCTAGTTTTCTAGTTCTTTCTGTTTTCATTTCTATTCTACACCTACTTTCCTGCACATTTTCTTTTCACTATCCCAAGCTGCACATTGTTCTCTGTAGCATTCATTAAATTGTTGTGTTTCGATTAACACCTGGTATTCTCCTTTTACAATATTATCTATATCAACTATTGGCCTTCTGATATTTTGTTGTATAACTTTGTACATTTCAGGACATTTCATGTTTACATCTCCTCTTCTTTTTCTGCTTCTTTAATAATTGTTTCAATAACATTTTGTACTGCTAATGGTGTATATCTTATTTTGTTATTATGAAAAGCCTCTGCAATTATTTCAGCATCATTTCTTTGCAAGCCACAACCCATTAACAGCTTTTTAAATCTCTTTCTTGTAATTGTTTCTAGCCCTACCATTTTGTGTAACCTTCTAGCTGATGCCTTGTCCATTGTAAATGTAACTCCACTTTGCATTGATTCTGCATAATATCTCATTGCATCTGCAGCATCATCTTTTTCTTCTGTAGCAATATTTTCAAATTGTGCAATTTTATTGATATTTCCTTCCTTATCCTGTATGAAAATATCTCCATCTATTAGTTCTTTCACATTATCTGTTGGCATATTACTCCTCCTTTCTTTCCGATTTATCTTTATCATGTATTCCAAATGGCAATTCAAATCCCTTTTCAAATATCCATAAATGATACATATTAGCTGCATCAATTAATCTTTCACTACTTGGGAATACCTCGACTGCTGTTCTATCTTCACCAAATAAGCTATTTTTTAACCATTGTTTTTCAGCCCATGTTATATCAGTTCCATTTAGATTTCTAAAACAACAATGTATTATTTTTCCCCATTCTGTTTCAATTTCTCTTGTCATTGCTGCATATTGTCCATTATATATATAACATTTATCCATCTGTGCAAACCAGCCATTTCCTTGTTTCAAGGCTTTAGGAGATGGCTTCTCGATCCACCTATTTTCAGTATTTATTGTCACTCCTCTTCATCCTCCTTCGCTACCTGTAAAATACACATAAGCCCAATACCCATTATTGCTCCTATAAATATACCTAATAAAAACTTAAACATTTGCAGCACCTACTTTCCATATAATTCATACATATGTATTGTTTCTCTTAATGAATCTAACTCTATATACTGTTCTATTATTGTTGTTTCTTGGTCCTCTACCTTGTTTTCTAATTCCTGGTTTACTGCTACATATCCTGCTGCAAACCCTAGTATAAATGATATTATTATTACTAAAATTCCCTTTATGCTTTCATTTCTTGCGTGTATTTCCTTGTCATAATACTTTGTTTTCATTTGTTTATCGCCCTTTCATATTTGGTATGTATTCTCTACATTTCTTACAACTATTGTAATAATCTGTAGGTGTCCAGTCTGTTTTTACTAATACTGGATGGTTATATTTCATACAGGCGAAGTCTCCCTCGCCTATATATTGGCACTCATCACATTGCTCACAATTATTTATTGCACCTTGATATTTATATCTTTTTCTTTGTACTGGTTTGGCCATTCTTTCTCCTTTCTATCTGCAGCATAATATATTTTTGTAGATCAATATTTCTTTTGGTTCTGCAGATATTTAAATCTTGTATTTCATTTTCTAATTCAGTT
>CAOKRJ010000085.1 GCA_948471115.1 uncultured Clostridium sp. | reverse complement strand
AAAGAAAGACTTGTACTTACAATCATTAACTATATGAAAGATTATGAAGAAGAAAATTTTCTAAAAAGTCATGTATATGAAAAATGTGCTTTAATGCTTTTAGTTTATTATCTATATGAACCTAACAAAGAAAGATTGGATTATTTAATAAATTACATTAAATTATTTCAATTTCCAGAAGAAGATTTAGAAATAATAAAAAATGATTATAAGATAATTATTGATAAAATAAAGAATGGTAAAGCAGAAGAAATATCTGAAGGTGATACAAACTATTTGGGTGCTTGTACTAAAGGTGCTAATGCAAATTCTTTAAGAGAACAACCTTTTAGTAATGAAAAAGCAATGCAAAGAGCTTTCTGTTTAAAAAATTCTTATATGTCTTATATTTTAAATCATTATATTGTAAATAAGACTGAAGAATACGGGTCCGTTATACAAGATGCTAATATTTTAAAAGAGAAAACTTTAGAACAATATATTATTAGCAAACTTCAGCCTTATTATAATCAGGATATAGAATTTTTAAAACATAAATTTGATATTCCACATCAAGTTACCAACAAATCTTTTACATATCTATTAGCTAAAGGGATGCTAGAAGTAGTAAATGAAAAAATTGAGGAATTTGAAAAAGCTAATATAAAAATAAAAGCAATTAGGTTAAGACCTGATGGTATGGCAAAAGAGTCTATGTCTTTTCCGACTTTTAAATATACTGAAATTGTTAAAGAAACATGGTTAGATTCTGAACTATATGAAACATTTTCAACTACTAAATATTTATTTATGATATATCAGTATGTAGATAATGATACTTTAATTTTCAAGAAAGCTATGTTCTGGAATGTACCAGAGAAAGATTTAAATACCGAAATAAAAAGAGTTTGGGAAAATACTATTGAGAGAATAAATAATAATGAATATGATAATTTACCAAGAATATCAGATAGTCCTATATTACATGTTAGACCCCATGCTAGAAATGCTCAAGATACTTATCCAACATTGGATGGTAAACAAGCAATAAAAAAATGTTTTTGGTTAAATGCTAGTTATATAAAGCAACAAATAGAAGGAGAGTAATTATGGCAGGTTATATTTTTTCATTAGGAAAAGATAATGCACAAGAAATATTAAAAAATTGTATATATAATGGTTGCTATTCAACAAATATGAGTCCAATAACTGAAACTACAAGAAATTTTATACCATTTGAAGGTACATTTACTGATTATTGTAGTATGAAAACTGGAGATAATATATATTTTTTTACAAATAGAAAAATATATGGTATTGGAGAATTAATTTGCATAGGTAATGATTGTAAATTTGTTAATTATCCATCTGCATCTAATCCAATTCAAGAAAATTATAAAGATATATCTAAAGAAATGATTTTAAATGATAATCCTTCAAATGTTAATAATCGTTGGATTTGTATTTTTCAACCATCTCCAAAATTTTATTGCAATCCAGTAGATATGGATGATGTTCTTTCATATAAACCAGATACATTTAAGACATTAAGAACTTTTTGGAAAAAATCATTTACCAAAATAAATGATGAAGAAAATAATTCATTAAAAGAATTTATTTTGTTACGTAATCAAAATAATACAAATACTTATACTTATTCTTCCGACTTTCAAGAAAGAAATAAAAACAAATTTCAAAATAAAGACTATTTATTATCTTATAAACCAATACTTGATTTTGCAACTACTCAAGATAATAAAATAAAACACGAAATGGCTTTAGAATCAGCTGTAGTCTTAGAATTATCTAATAATAAAAATTCAGTCTTTGGTAACTGGGATTATATTTCTCATCAAGTTGAAGCATCACCTTTCAAACCAATTGACTACATGGATAAAATTGATATTTTTGGATATAGATTTTTGCCAAATACTAAGATAGTTTCTAAATATTTAATTATTGAAAACAAAAATGAAGAAGCAACAATAGAAGTCGCAGAGCAAATAAGTAAATATGTAGATTGGGTAGTTAAAAATTATGCTTATGGCAATTATGAAATGGTAGAAGCATATATTGTTGCACCTAGTTTTTCTGAAGATTTGTTAAAAGATGGTAAATCTGTTGTTGAAAGAAAATATATAATTTCGAGTCATCCTGTAGAAAATAGAATGTGGGACGATTTAGGTTTTATATCTTATGGCTATTCAAATAAAAAACTATCTTTAAAAAAAGAAGGAATTTAATTTCCTTCTTTTTCAAATATTTCATTTAATCTTAAACCCATTTTTTCAATAAGTCCAACAACTAATGCATTTCCCATACAAAAGTATCTAAAATTATGTGGCATTCCTGTATCAGTCCAATTATCTGGAAAACCATTTATCCTTTCCGTTTCTACTGGAGTTAATATCCTATAACATTTGCTTTTTGGATCTTCAATTACATGTGTACTTCTATTTAAACTTCCCTCACTTGTTAGCATTGTTCTTGCAGGTCTCTCTAATGGGTCAGGAAATGCAATAGCACCCTCTCTAAAATGATATTCATGTGGAGTTCCCTTTTTTCTTATAATATCTTTAGCACCTTTTAATATAGTCCATTTCTTTAAATTATCATCATCAACTAATAAATATTTTTCATCAACACCATCTTTTTGAATAATTTGATTTAATGTTGTAGATTTTATTTCAACTGGAATAACATCTTCAGTATATATCTTTCCATTTTTCATAACTCCAGCATTTTTAAAATCTAATTTAAAATGCTCTGATACATCATATACATCATCATATTTAAAATCATATTCTTTACCATTAATGTTACTATCTATATCAAATTGTTTAATAAAAAATCCGATTTTTATGTATTATATTTTCTAATTCTTCATTTTGAATATCTTTGTAATACTTAGTTGTATTTTTACAAGCAAATATAAATGTTCTTCTTCTTCTTTGTGCAAATCCATATTCAGCTGCATTTATAACTCTCCATTCAACAGTATAACCCAAATCATTAAAACAAGCTAATATTACTCCGAAATCCCTGCCCCTTTGGCTAGCAGGTGACTTTAATAATCTATCTACATTTTCAAGAAGAACAAATTTTGGTTCTTTAGCTTCTAATGTATCTCTAATTTGCCACCATAATACACCTTTCTTTCCTTCAATTCCTTTTGCACCTGTATGAGCTACTGAATAATCTTGACAAGGAAAACCTCCTACAAGTAAATTATGATTTGGTATGGTATATTTATCAATTACAGATATATCTTCATTTACATATTTATTTTCATTTCCAAAGTGATTTACATAGCAATCAAAAGCATATTGAGATTTTTTTCCTGGCTCCCATTGATTAGCCCATACTGTCTCCCAATTAGAATCAGCTCGTTCTAGTCCAACTCTAAATCCTCCAACTCCTGCAAATAATTCGCATACTGTTTTATCCATTTTGCACGTCCTTTCTACTTTTGCTATTATATATTTTTTTAATTATTTGGTAAAGATCTTTTCTAAATTTATTATAAAATAATTTTAAAAAAAGATCAACAGTTTCGCAAAAATTTTACAAATAAAATTTATTTTCTATATATTATCAAACATTTGTTTTATTTGCAATAGTTCTCATATATTTTTTTAATTCTTCCAAAAGAATGTATCATAAATATACCCTACTTCAATATACAGCTCTGTTAACCATACTTTTTGTTTTTAATCTATGAAAAAATCTAAATACTAGTTTGCGAAGTATTAAGATTTAGCAAAATTTATTTTGTTCGAATATTGAGGATCATTTTTAATGCCCAATATTCGCCAGCGTGGTGCTTTGACACCCTTTTTTCGCTGTTTAGGGCAAAATGCCCTAATACCCTTTTGAGATTATCGTAAAAGTTGTGTAAATCGGATTTCCTTCCAATTGATAACAAAATTTTAATAATTAAAT
>CAOKRJ010000084.1 GCA_948471115.1 uncultured Clostridium sp. | reverse complement strand
GTTCACGTTTTTTTTGAGAGCTAATTTGGGACTACTTTTTCAGCAGCCTCGAATTATTCATATCTCCTTTTTACAAAATAAAATAAGTTGAATACAAATTAAAATATTACAAAATTTGTGCTGCTATTTTTGCTAAATTACTTCTCACAGACTCATTTTCATTTAAAGTTATTTGCCAAGCTAGTGAATTATCCTTCATTTTCTCAGATAAATAAACTAATCCATTATATCTTTCATTAAGATTTGGATTGTCAATCTGAGTAGGATCACCAAGAAAAACAAATTTACTTCCTTCACCAGCTCTTGTTACAATACTTTTTATATCATCTGGATCGATATTCTGTGTTTCGTCAATAATATAAAAAGTATCCAGAATAGTACGACCTCTTAAAAAACCAATAGGCTGCACTTCCACATGAGCTTTACTTAAAATAAATTCTTTTGTCATCTGAAAGTCTTTTTTGCTAAAATAATTATCTTTATTCAATAATAGTTTCAGATTGTCTGTCAACCCTCCTAAATGAGGATTAAATTTGTCTTCAATGTCTCCTGGTAAAAATCCTATTTTTTCTTGTCCTACTGTTTGTACGGAACTTGATACTAAAATCTGAGAATAAATTGGTTCATCGCCAATAGTTTTCTCAAGAGCTACTGCAAGAGTCTGATAAGTTTTACCAGTTCCTACACCACCTTTTATTATTAATATAGGTGCTGTATTTGGACTTTCCATTAAAGCTTCTAACATCATTTTTTGGCCAACATTCTTTGGAGTTATACCATAAGGATGATAGTTGACATGATTTAATTTCAAAATTAAATTTTTTTCTCTATCATATCTTGCAATTGCAGATTTTTTATTAATAGAAGTTATGGTCAAAAACATATTGTGTATCCATTCATATGAGTTATACTTATATATGTCTTTAATTTTCATAAAACCATTATTAAAAAAGTTATCTAGCTTTTTATCAGAAGTAGTACATTCGATTCTACCTGTGTATTGCTGGTTCAAAGATGGATATATATCATCCTTAAAATCCTGAGCTTTTATGCCAATAGAATTAGCTTTAATCCTTAATGCTGTTTTTTTAGTAACCAAGATTACAGATGTACCTGGATTTTTTTCTTGCAATGATTTTGCTATTTGTAAACACTTTAAATCTAATAG
The DNA here is from genome assembly GCA_948471115.1 of uncultured Clostridium sp. Classification (GTDB taxonomy): domain Bacteria; phylum Bacillota; class Clostridia; order TANB77; family CAG-508; genus CAKPSH01. Next base: position 3,329 of record CAOKRJ010000084.1, on the reverse strand, counting down.
TTTTAAGCCACTAAGTGGAATCTTAATATCTGGACTTTCTTTAACTAATCGAAGATGCGAACCATTTTTTTGGATAACCCCTTTTTCGCTAAGTAAATCCCGACTATTAAATTTAGACAGATAATCTAATAATTTTTTTGCATTTTGCCCTTTTGCTGTATATTGATATGATAAATTTTCCAATTCATCTAATACAGGAAACGGAATAACTATTTCGTTATCACCATCAAAACACAAAGTGCAGTTCTCTTTTGAAACTAATGATTGAGCCTTCAAAATAAATATTTTTTTTGCCATAAATTGTCTTTCTCCTTCCTGAAATAAAAAAATTAATAGTAATACTTTTGCTGCAGTAACAATCCTCCTTTTATTTTGCGATTTAAAAATTTACAAATTCATATAAACTATGAATTATGAAATATTTTGTGTTGTTATATATACCATTTATTAACATAATGCAATATTTTCGGCTTAGAAATTTTAACCTAATTTAAGAAATAATATAATTGATATGAATTTTGTTCTAAATAAGACAAACTGTGAATATATATAATTTAGTGATAAAGATATAGGAGGTAGGAGATATGACTATTGATGAGAGAAAAACAATGAATACTGGTGTCATTCAAAACCTAATTCTAGAGAATAGAGGTAAATTAAGTATATCTGGAGTACTAGATGTATTAAGCTTTGATGATTTAGTTGTAATGGTAGAAACAGAACTAGGTTTACTAACTGTAAAAGGAGAAAATCTTAGAATAAATAAACTTAGTATTGATACATCAGAAGTAATAGTAGAAGGGGATATATCATACTTAGCTTATAGTAACAAAGAAGCAGAGAAAAACAATAAGGGAAATTTAATTAGTAAAATTTTCAAATAAAAAAGGAGGTCAAATAATGGTTACAAACCAAGCATATTTATTTTTAGTTTTTGTAATAAATGGTATTTTAATTGGAGTATTATTTGACTTTTTTAGAATATTAAGAAAAACCTTTAAAACAAAAGATATAATAACTTATATTGAAGACTTCTTATTTTGGATTTTAACAGGAATTATACTATTATACTCTATATTTACTTTTAATAATGGGGAAATTCGCTTATTTATGCTTTTAGGAATCTTATTAGGTACTATAATATACATGATATTTATAAGTTCTTATGTAATAAAGATAAATGTAGCAATACTAACTTTTATAAAAAATATATTAACTAAGCTATTTTGTTTTTTAGGTATTCCTTTTAAATTTTTATATAAAATAGCTAAAAAATTACTTTTTAAACCAATTTCATTTTTTATTATCAATATTAGAAATTTTTCTACAAATTTATTGAAAAATACAAATATTAAAGCAAAAAATATAAAAAAACCTAAAAAAGTACAAGAAAATTGAAAATAAAAGAAGGATTATTTTAAAAAATGTAGAATAATATAATTATAGTATCCGTAAGGATTTACACATTAGAATTGGAGATAAATTACTTATGAAAAAAAATAGAAAATTATATAAAAAATTATTAATAGTAGTAATTGCTATGTATGCTATTTTTACTTTTGTTAATCAACAAAAAACATTAAATGAATATAATAAAAACAGCAAGGAACTTACACAAAAAATAGAAGAACAAGAAGAATACAAAGAAGAACTTGCAAAGAAAAAAGAAGCTGTTACTTCTTTAGATTTCATTGAACAAACAGCAAGAGAGAAGTTGGATATGTATTATCCTAATGAGAAAATATTTGTAGATATGGGAATGTAATCATAAAAGACTACATTCTTTTTATTGTAAATTTTACTATTTTTTGTAAATTTTATTTCCTTTTAGAAAAATTTGTGATATAATATATTATGTTATATAAAGGAGGATTTATGATAAATTTAGAAGATATGACTTTAACAGAGTTAAAAACTTTAGCTAAAGTACATAATATAAAAAACATTTCAAAATTAAAGAAGGACGAGCTAATCATAGTTTTAAAACAATTAGTTTCAGAAGAAAATAAAGTAGATAATGGAACACAACTATCTACTAATGAAGAAGATGAAAACAAAAAGGAAATTATTGAAAGACAATATGATGAAAATGGGGACCCTATAATTGATTATAAATTGACAAATGAAGGAGATGCTATTGTTGAAGGAATATTAGATATATTACCAGATGGATATGGCTTTTTAAGAGGAGATAATTATTTGTCAAGTGATAAAGATGTATATATATCAATGGTTCAAATAAGAAGATTTAAATTAGATACTGGAGATATTATAAAAGGTATTTCAAGATGCAGAGAAGGTGAAAAATTCCCTTCACTTATATTTGTTGGAGAAGTAAATGGAGAACACCCTGAAAAAGCTGCTAAAAGAAAAAGATTTGATGAATTAACACCTATTTTTCCAAATGAAAAATTAAAACTAGAAACAACCTCAAATGATTATGCAACAAGAATTATAGATTTAATGTGTCCAATAGGAAAAGGGCAAAGAGGTATGATTGTAGCACAACCTAAAGTAGGTAAAACTACACTTTTAAAGAAAGTTGCTAATAGTATCTCTGCTAATAATCCAGAAGTAGAATTAATAGTACTACTAATTGATGAAAGACCAGAAGAAGTAACAGATATGAAACGTTCAATAAAAGGTCAAGTAATACACTCAACATTTGACGAATTACCTGAACATCATGTTAAAGTAGCTGAAATGGTACTAGAAAGAGCCAAGAGATTAATAGAACAAGGTAAAGATATTGTAATTTTGTTAGATAGTATAACAAGATTAACAAGAGCATATAACTTAGTTATTCCATCTTCAGGAAGAACTTTATCTGGTGGTATTGATCCTGCAGCATTACATAAACCTAAGAAATTCTTCGGAGCTGCAAGAAATATTGAAAATGGTGGAAGTTTAACAATTTTAGCTACTGCATTAATAGATACAGGAAGTAGAATGGATGACGTTATATTTGAGGAATTTAAAGGTACTGGTAATATGGAGGTACACTTAGATAGAAAATTATCCGAAAGACGTATTTTCCCAGCAATTGACATTAACAAGTCTGGAACTAGAAGAGAAGATTTATTATTAACTCCAAAAGAAAAAGATACAGTTTTTGCTTTAAGAAAGGCTATGAACAGTATGCCAGTTGCAGATGTAACAGAACAAGTTATTAGTCAAATGACTCAAACAAAGAATAATGATGAATTTATTGATAAAATGGATAATTATTTAAGAAGATTTAAATAGATGTAATAAAAAAAGGATAACAATGTCAAGGAGGCTGCTGAAAAAGTAGTCCCAAATTAGCTCTCAAAAAAAACGTGAACTGG
>CAOKRJ010000083.1 GCA_948471115.1 uncultured Clostridium sp. | reverse complement strand
TAAAGCAGAAATAATAGGAGAAGGAATAACAAATCAAAACTATACAGAAGTAATGTCAGGAGGGTTAGTAGGAGCATTAAGAGGAGAATTAACAAATAGTTATAACACAGGAAATATAACAGGAACAAGTTATACAAATTACGTAGGAGGAGCAACAGGAAATGCAGACAACACCTATACTGGAAAAATAGAAAATGTATATAACAAAGGAACAATAAACTTAACAGGAACAAGCAGAAATATAGGAGGACTAATAGGAAGAAACGGTTGGAGTACAGACTATCACGCAATGGAAACACAAAATACATACTCAACAAATGAAGGTCTAAACACAACAAATAAATTCAATGGAACAACAGTAGAAGGAACAACAGAAGGTAAAATAACAGCAGACGAATTAAAAACATATGCAGTAATACTAGGAGAAAAATTTGCATATGACATAAACAACATAAATGACAAAGACCCAATACTATATTGGGAAGCAGAATATCCAATAAAAGCAAAACTAAACATAAATCAAACATACATAAACGTAGGAGAAAAACTACAATTAACTGTAGATATAGACAATAACCCAGACAATATAGGGGTGAGAGGTGCTCGTCCGCCTGAAGGACTAGAAAACAGTGATTTTACTTGGACATCAACAAATGAAGACATAGCAAAAGTAAACAGAAACGGACAAGTAACTGGACTAAAAGATGGATACACAACAATATATGCAACATATAAATATGAAGATGAAGAAGGAAATGAAAAAACAATACTAGTAGAAGGAATAATAAATGTAACAAATAATATAGCAACCCCACAAGCAGAAACAGGAGAAGGATTTACAGCAATATTAAAAGCAGATGGAACATTATGGGAAATAGGAAATAAAGAAATTTCTGAAACAGAAACAGACGCTAAACCTGAACAGGTGAAAATAAACAAAAATGAAAAATTAACAAACATTGTAAAAATCTCAGTAGGAACAAATGAAATAATAGCATTAAATAAATTCGGAGAGATTTATATATACAATATAAATGAACCATATGCAACAAAAAATGAAACACTAACAAACATAGTAGATATATCAGCAGGAAACAACACATTAGTAGCACTAGACAAAAATGGAGATGTATATAAGTGGGATAAAGAAACAGAACCAGAAAAACAAAACTTAGAAAACATAATAAGAATATCAGTAGGAAATGGAAACATAGGAACCTTAGAATCAAATGGAGTATTATGGTCATTTGGGGAAAATGGAAAAGGTCAGTTAGGACTAAACAGTAAAATAAACTTAGAATATCCATTAGCAGTAACAACAAATGTAACAGAAATATCAAATGGAGGAGTACATGCAGTAATACAAAAAACAGACAAAAAACTATATGCAACAGGGGACATGTATCAAACAGCAACCTTTGAAGAAATTGCCTTACCAGATGTAGGGGAAGATTCTGTGTCTGAAAGTTATGTAAAATACTTTAAAACAGGATATGATACAACAACAATAATGTTAAAAGATGGAACAGTATATGGAGAAGGAGGAAACCTAAAAGGAGAACTAGGAATAGGAACGAGCGAAAACGTAAGCAAATTCACACAAAGTCTAACTTCTCAAGGCTCACCACTAACCTCTGTTTTGTGTATAGGTAAAAACAAAGGTAAAAACACAACTGCAATAACTACAGATGGATACATATATATATCAGGAGATAATACATATGGACAGATGGGAAATGGAACAAACGGAGGTACAAATTATTTAACACCAATGGAAATATCTAGTGAAGTAAGACTAAATAAAATGAATGAATACATAAAAGTTCAAGAAAAATTAGACCTAGATGTGTTAGGTGGAACATTTAACTTCAATGTATTTGTTAATGATAATGAAACTGGGGAAAATATAAATCAAACTGGCTGGACATGGATTTCATCAAATGAAGATGTTGCAACAGTAGACGAAAATGGAAACGTAACAGGAGTTGGAGTAGGACATACAACAATAACAGCATATAACGAAAGTAAAGGACTAAAAAGAAGAGCAATAATAAATGTATATAGAAATAAAGAAGGGGCAATAACAGTACCACAAGTATCGCATGGAGATTCATTTACAGTAGTATTAAAAGAAGATGGAACAGTATGGACAACAGGACAAAATAACTTTGGACAACTAGGAGATGGAACAAACGTAAACAAAAACAAATCAGTACAAGTAAAGATAGATGAAAATACATATTTAACAAATGTAAGGGAAATTTCAGTAGGAAGAGAATGGGCTTCTGCCTTAACTATAGATGGAAAAGTATATACATGGGGTTACAATGAAGGTGGACAATTAGCACAAGGAGATACAACTAATCTGTTGTATGCAAAAGAAGCTAAACTAGATGAAAATACATATATAGAAGATGCAATAGATATAGTAGCAGGAGAGTTCAACTTAATGGTTCTAACAAATGATGGAAAAGTATATGTAGTAGGATATAATAGATGTTATCAAAATCTAACTACTGGAGGAGAACTGCTAGTTCCTTATTTAAAAGATACTGGATTAACTAATGTAATCAAAGTAGAAGCTGGATATGCAAATTGTAGTGCAATGTTATCAAATGGAAAAACACTTGCATGGGGATATAATAAATGTGGGGCATTAGAAACAAAACCAAACCCAACACTTCAATATGTAATAGCTGATGATGCAGTAGATATTAAACTTAATGCATTTCATACAATAATACAAAAAGAAAATGGAGAAATATATGTAACAGGAAGAAATCAACGAGGACAATTAGGTCTAGGAGATTATAATAATAGAAATATATTAACAAAAGTAGAATTACCAAAAGACGAAAATGGAAATGAAGAAAAAATAAAGTACATTTCTGGAACAGCAGTAAATACAATGTTAATGACAAAAGAAGGAAAAATATATATAACAGGATATAATGGATATGGACAATTATGCACAGGAGATACATTAAGTAAGAATACATTTATTCCACTTGTAAATAGAGATGGAAGTATAGTAACAGATGGATTATTACTAGAAACAGATGTAGAAAATTATAATTATTGGGATAGTAGTAGAGGAATAGCATTTATAAGAAAAGATGGAACAGTATGGATGTCTGGAGATAATACATATGGACAAATGGGCAATGGAACAAATGAAAGTACAAACTATTTAGCACCAATGGGATATAAATGTTTAGATTATGAAGACAAAACAATAGAAGTGAATGTAGATGGCTATCAAATAGACTTAAATAAATTAAAATATCTTGACTTTGGAATGAATGTATATAATGAAAGTACAAAATATGAGCTAGGAGAAATAAAAATCACTTCATTAGATACTAGTATAGCAACAGTAGATGGAACAGGATTTGTAAGAGGGCAAGTAATAAATGGAGAAGTACAAATAAAGATAGAAGATGTAACAAATGGATACGAGACATATATAACAGCAATAGTGAAAAACAACAGATTAGAAGACACAGACACAGTAACATATATATACAACATAGAAGATTTAGTAAAATTCAGAGACAGTGTAAACGCAGGAAACAACTATGCAGGAAAAACAGTATATGTAATGGCAGACATAGACATGAGTACACATTGCTCACAAGAATTAGGAGTATCATGGGAACCAATAGGAGCAACAGGAACAGCTTTTGCAGGAACCTTTGATGGAAACTATCATAAAATAAGTAATTTATACTATAACTCAAATAATTATAATTATGTTGGATTATTTACACAAATTAATGTAAATGCGATAATACAGAATTTGATTTTAAGAGAAATATATATAAATAATACAAAATCTGTTTTAGGTACTACTAATACAGGAGCAATAGCAGGAATCTCATTAGGAAAAATAAATGATGTTGGAGTAGAAAGTGGAAGTATAATAGGGAATAATTTAGCTCAAGGAAATACATGGAATATACTAGCAAGAGTAGGAGGGATAGTAGGGACCAATAATGGAGATATAAATTGTTGCTATAATAAAGCAAAAATATATTCATATGCAAAAAATGGTATAAATAATATAAAATATGCACAAGCTGGAGGAATAGCAGGATGTACATGTGGTAAAATTACTAATTCATATAATGTTGGAACTGTTAATGCTATTTCATATGAAATAGAAGTAGGCGGAATAGCAGGATTATCATTTTCTGAAAAAGAACAAAATTTAATAGCCAATTCATATAACATTGGTATTGTAGGAAAAGAAAGTTCATATAGTCTACAATCTGTTATTGGAGGAATAGTAGGTCAAAATGGTAATGCTACAGGAGCAAACAAAATAACAATTAAAAAAGTATATTGTTCAATAGACTCCTGTTCATATTCATGGTGCTATAGAGATAATGGAAGTACAGTAAATAGATATTCTATGGAAGGTAGAGTAGCAAAAGAAATTATAAAAACTTATGCCCCAACACTAGGAACAGCATATGAAAATGATGACTTGGGTATAAATGAAGGATATCCAATCCTATGGTGGGAAGCCCCAACAATAGAATTAAACAAAAAACAAACATACATAAAAACAGGTGACCAACTACAATTAGAGG
>CAOKRJ010000082.1 GCA_948471115.1 uncultured Clostridium sp. | reverse complement strand
GTCGTGAAAAATTTACGAAGTAAATTTTACTCGACTAAGATAGAAAAATTGAATAACACATCGTGAAAAATTTACGAAGTAAATTTTACTCGACTAAGATAGAAAAATTGAATAGCATGTCGTGAAAAATTTACGAAGTAAATTTTACTCGACTAAGATAGAAAAATTGAATAGCACATCATGAAAAATTTACGAAGTAAATTTTACTCGACTAAGATAGAAAAATTGAATAAAACAATGGGCAATGCCCATTATTTTATTTTACATATCATTTATTCTCTCTTCTATATTTGCTAACATCTCTTTATATTTTTCTAATTTTGCTTTTTCTTCATTTATCTTACTTTCAGGTGCCTTATTTACAAATCCTGGATTTGATAACATTTTACTTGCTCTTTCTATTTCACTTTGAATTTTATTCTTTTCTGTCTCTAATCTATTTTTTTCTTCTTCAAGATTAACTAATTCTTCTATTGGAATATAGACCTCTATTCCATCTGTTAATATTGATAATGCGTTATTTGGTATTCCTGTTTTATCATTCTGTATTTGTATTTCTTCTGCATATCCCATTTTCTTTAAGAATTCTAATGAAGAATTTACACATTCTGAATATTTAGTTGTTACAAAAATCAATTTTGTTTTCTTGCTATTTGCTACATTCATATTAGCTCTTAGATTTCTTATACTTACTATTATTTCTTTTAATTTTTCGATTTCTTCTTCTTCTGTTCTATAATTTAATTTTTCATCATATTCTGGCCAAGCAGAAATCATAATACTTTCATCATTATTATATAACTTTGTATATATTTCTTCTGTGATAAATGGCATCATTGGATGTAATAACTTTAATACATCACATAATACTTTATTTATAGTATATTGTGCTACTTTTCTAGTTTTTCCTTGTTTATCATATAAACGTGTTTTTATAATTTCAATATACCAATCGCAAAATTCATTCCATATAAAGTCATATAACTTAGCTGCTGCAACTCCCAAATCGTATTTATCTAGATTTATTGTTACTTCTTTTACTAAAGTATTTAATTTAGATATTATCCATTTATCTTCTTTGCAAAGTTCAGATATTTCTATTTCTTCGTCAGTATAGTCTTCTAAATTCATTAAAGCAAATTTAGATGCATTCCATAGTTTATTTGCAAAGTTCTTTGCTGAGTCTAACTTTTCAGGAACATATCTAATATCGTTTCCTGCTGTAATCCCCATTATTAAAGAAAATCTTAAAGCATCTGTGCTATATTCATTAATTATTTCTATTGGGTCAATTCCATTTCCTAAAGATTTAGACATTTTTCTTCCCTTAGCGTCTCTAACTATTCCATGAATTAAAACATCTTCAAATGGTATTTCATTAGTATATGCAAGTGATGAGTAAATCATTCTTGATACCCATGCTTGAATAATATCATATCCTGTAACTAATGTGTTTGTTGGGAAAAATGTTTTAAAGTCCTTTGCTTCTGTATTTGGCCATCCCATTGTTGAAAATGGCCATAATGCTGAACTAAACCATGTGTCTAATGTATCTGTATCTTGTGTTAATTTATCATGTCCACATTTACTACATTTTTCAGGTTCTGTATTTGAAACTGTAATTTCTCCACATTTATCACAATAATATGCTGGAATTTGATGTCCCCACCAAATTTGACGTGAAATACACCAATCCTTTATATTCTTCATCCAATTAAAATATGTGGTTTCATATTTTTTAGGTACAAATTTAACTTTTCCATCTTCTACCGCTTTTGTCGCTGGTTTTGCAAGTTCATCCATCTTTACAAACCATTGCTCTGAAATTCTTGGCTCGATTGTTGTTTTACATCTATCGCATTTTGCAACATTATGTGTATAGTCTTCTATTTTTAATAAATATCCTTCTTTTTCTAATCTATCCACTATTAAATTTCTTGCTTCATATATATCCATACCCTCATATTCAGGTACTATGTCTTTCATTTTTAAGTCTTCATCAAATACTTCTATTACTTCTAGGTTATGGTCTAGCCCTGATTGATAATCATTAATATCATGTGCTGGTGTTACTTTAACACAACCAGTTCCAAATTCCATTTCAACAAATCTATCAGCAATTATAGGAATTTCTCTACCAACTATTGGAAGCTTTACTTTTTTGCCTATTATGTCTTTATATCTTTCATCTTTTGGATTAACTGTAACTGCTGTGTCTCCTAACATAGTTTCTGGTCTAGTGGTTGCAACTACAACGAAACTCTCTTCTCCAACTATTGGGTATTTTATATGCCATAAGTGTGATGTTTCTTCTTTATATTCAATTTCTGCATCAGAAATAGATGTATGACAACCTGGGCAATAATTTATCATTCTTTTTCCTTTATATATTAATCCTTTGTTATATAATCTATTAAATGCTTCATACACTGCTTTTGAAAGTCCTTCATCCATTGTAAATCTTGAACGTGACCAATCACAAGAACATCCTAGTTTTTTCTGTTGTGATACTATTGTTCCTCCATAAAGGTTAGTCCATTCCCACGCTCTTTCTAAGAATTTTTCTCTTCCTATATCGGATTTTTTTATTCCTTCTTTCTTCATCTGCTCAACTATTTTCGCTTCAGTAGAAAGTGCAGAGTGGTCTGTTCCAGGAACCCATAAAGTATTATATCCTTGCATTCTTTTATATCTAATTAATAAATCTTGTATTGTTCCATCTAAAGCATGTCCCATGTGTAATTTTCCTGTTACATTTGGTGGTGGCATGACAATAGAGTAATTTCCTTTTGATTTATCTCCACTTGGTTTAAAATAGCCCTTTTGTTCCCACTCACTATATATTTTATCTTCAAATTCTTTTGGGTTATACTTCTCATTTAACTTATGCATTTTCTCCATATCCACATCATCCCTTTTTATAATATATACGTTACATTTTATAACACAATAAGGAAAATAGCAAGCATTTTCCATATTTTATATTGCTATTTATATGAAAATAAATTTGTAAAAAGGCACATTTAATGTACCCTTACAAATTAAATATTACCAGAAATTGTATTTGTACTCATTGTGTTTTGATTATTATTCTGATCTATTGTATTTACAGGTGGTGTTTCTTCTTTTGTTGTACTTTCTTCTGATGGTGCTCCTGTTTCTACATATGTTTTCCATGGATTCTTAGAGTCTGGGTCTGTTGGATCCCATTTTTTTAATTTTTCATCATAGGATGAAATCTTTTTTGATGTTGGCTTTCCTAATGGTCCTGGGTCAGATGAATAATAAAATTCTACTTGTGTACCTTTTGGGCAATTGTCATAAATCCATTTTGCATCTTCTACTGTAAGTCTTATACATCCTAATGATGCATCTGTTCCGAGTTTATCATATTCCCACCATTCTAGAGTGTCTTTTGCTCGTTTTTGGTATGGTACTGAATGAAATAAAATGTGTCCTGTTATTCTAACTGCATATTGTCCATATACATCTCCTTGTAATAGTCTCCATGTATACATGTCTGAGGTTCTATATACTCCTGATTTTGGTGTTGCTGTTCCTATTGAACATATCATCGCTTTTACAGGTACTGTATATTTTCCTTTTGTGTCTTTTGTGTAAATAGTTACCACATTAGCTTTATTATTTATTTTTATATAATATGTATTTTTATCTTTTTTTGTAGTATCTACTTTATTATCGTTGTTAGTGTCCACATTTCCCTCCCCTTGCTCATTACTAATTGGGTTATTATTATTTTCGTTATTATTACTATTATTGTTGTTTTCGTTATTTTTATTATTTTCGTCATCATTCTTTTTATCATCTATTACAACTTTTATTATATTCTCTTCTTCTTTTTCTTTCTGAGCTATATTTTCTTTTATATTATTCTCAAAAACATTGTTTTGTGAATTAGACCCCTTAAATACTACTGCATTTACAGCTATGATTAGAAGAATTACTATTAGTAGCAATACCATTAATAATAGTAATAATTTAGCTTCTTTTTTTAATTTTCGTTTTTTCATTTTTTATATCATTTCCTTCCCCAAAGTCCAAATTTATTGGAAAGATTGTTTTTGTAAGTTTTTAATATATGTATTTACTTTTTTAAGATATATAAATTGCAATTCCTCCCATTATAGAAATTATGAAACCTGATATTCTTAGTATCTTTGTTGAACTGTTTTTATCTGATTCACTGAAGAATTTTTTTGATAGGTCTCTTGCGTCACATACACTTATTACTCCTATTGCTACTATTATTAATCCTATTATTTTTACAATTAATACTCCCATTACAATATTCTCCTTGTTTTTAATGCTTTTGCTTTTTCATGCTTGATTCCGAGTGAAATTTGGCGAAGCTTGGAAAATTTGCAAAGCAAATTTTACTGCATCACCAAAATTTCCCACGTCAGCGCATGAAGTTAATGATTTTGCTTTTTCATGCCTATTTCCGAGTGAAATTTACTTCGTAAATTTCCCACGTCAGCGCATGAAGTTAATACTTTTGCTTTTTCATGCCTATTTCCGAGTGAAATTTACTTCGTAAATTTCCCACGTCAGCGCATGAAGTTAATACTTTTGCTTTTTCATGC
>CAOKRJ010000081.1 GCA_948471115.1 uncultured Clostridium sp. | reverse complement strand
CGGAGTATGGCAAGGAATACAAAATATATTAGCAAATGTAGGGAATTGGTTCAAAAATATGTTCCAGCAAGCATGGAATAATATCGTAACTATCTTTAATAAATTAGGACAATTCTTTAGTGGAATTTGGAATAATGTAACAAGTGCTCTTAGTGGTGTAGGTAACTGGTTCAAAAATATGTTTCAACAAGCATGGAATAATATTACAGGTATCTTTAATGGAATAGGACAATTTTTTCAACGGAGCATGGAATAGTGTAACCAGTATTTTTAGTAATATAGGTGGATGGTTTAGAGATAGATTTCAAGAAGCTTGGAATAATATCGTAAGTATATTTAGTGGAATAGGCAATTTCTTTGGTGGTTTATGGAATACAATCAAAGACAAATTCTCAAGTTTAGGAACAACAATAGGAGATGCAATCGGTGGAGCAGTAAAAGCAGGAATTAACGGAATTATAGGAATGATAGAAAATGTTATTAATAAAGGAATCGATATGATCAATGGTGCTATAAATTTAATTAATAACATACCTCGGAGTTAGCATAGGAAATTTCGACAGAGTTAATTTACCAAGACTTTATAAAGGTGGTGTCCTTAAAAAAGGAGAGGTTGGTTTGTTAGAAGGCTCTGGTGCTGAAGCGGTAGTTCCACTTGAAAGAAATAAACATTGGGTTAAGGCAGTAGCAAGTGAAATGAAAGATCAAATGAAAAGCAATACAACAGGTATTAATAATGTAACTAATACAACTTCAAATGTTAATAATTTCACTCAAGTAATAAATGCTCCAAAACAACCGACGAGATTAGAATTATATAGACAAACAAAGAATTTATTAAATTTAGTATCAACATAATGTAAGGAGGAAAGGAAATGTTTACTTTAAAAGTTGAAAATGCTAAAGGATCAACTCTTGAACTTACAGATAACGAAGAAAATTACCAAGTAACAGATATTAGTGGATTAAATCCACCAAATGCAAATATAAATACATCAAGTTATGCAAGTGGTGATGGATCTTCTTTTAATAGTTCAAGAATTCCTGATAGAGAAATAGTTATTACAATTTATATTAATGGTGATATCCAGAGAAATAGATTAGCATTATATAAACACTTTAGAAATAAAGAATGGTGCAAAATTTATTACAAAGATGATTTTAGAGATGTTTATATTGAAGGATATGTTAAGACACTTGAAGTACCAAGGTTTGTTCAAAAAGAAGTAGCACAAATTTCTATATTGTGTCCAGATCCTTATTTCAAGGATATTAAAACAATAGTACAAAGTATTTCAAAAATCATAAAAAAGTTCACATTTCCTTTTTCAATAAATGAAGATGAGCCAATTGCATTTTCTACTATTGATCTTGAAAAGATAACAAATGTTATAAATGATAGTGAAAGTGAAACTGGCTTAATAATTGATGTATTGTTTATGGGAACAGTCAATAAACTAGAAATTCGTAATGTTGATACAGGAAAGAACTTTATTATTGATTATGAGTTTAGAAAAAATGATAAATTAGTAATTAATTGTAATCGAGGAAGCAAATCAGCAATTCTTACAAGAGATGCAGTTGAATATAATCTAATTCCTTATGTTAGAAAAGGATATACTTTTTTCCAATTAGGAATTGGAGATAATAATTTTAGTTTCTTAGCTGATGATGGTGAAAATGATATGCTAGTTGATATTCATTTTAATTATTATAAAGTATATTTAGGAGTTTAATGTTATATGGAAGATGTATGTTTATTAGATGAAGAATTAAATAGAAAACATATAATTGATACATATTCGAACATTATATGGGCAAACCGATATAATGAAGTTGGAGATTGTGAATTAGTTATTCCTGCTACTGAAGATAATTTTAATAAAGTAAAAGAATGTAAGTACATTTCTCGTACTGATGACGATATGGTTTGTGAAATTAAAAAAATCGAGATAAAAACAGATGAAGAAAACGGAAACCAGTTTATTATTATAGGTACTGATATAAAAGAAATGTTAAATCAAAGAATAGTTGAAAAGCAAACCAATTTTAATGGTCTAGTAGAAGATTATATTAGAAAATTAATTATTGATTCTATTATTAATCCAACAAATCCAGACAGAAAGATCAAAAATTTCATACTTGATGATAAAGTAGGATTTACCGAAAAAATAAGAGAGCAAGTGACCTATGATTATGTTGGAGATAAAATACAAAATTTATGCAAACAATATGGTTGGGGATATAAAGTTACTGTTGATGATGGTAACTTTATTTTTTCATTGTATAAAGGTGAGGACAAAAGTGAGTATGTTACTTTCTCAGAAGATTATGACAATATTTCAACTACAGATTATTCAAAAGATGATAGTAATATAAAGAATGTTGCATTAATAGCTGGAGAAGGGGAAGGAGTAGCAAGAGTAGTCACAAGTATTGGTGCAGGAAAAGGAATTAATAGACATGAATTGTATGTTGATGCTCGTGATGTTTCAAGCGAAATTGATTACGATGAATTAGTAAATAGTTATCCTAATGGTAAGGAGAAAATCATAAATAATGTAATATATTATCAAGTTAATGGTGCAAATATTGCAGTACTTACTAAAGATGATAAGGGAGAAGTTACAAATGTTCAATTATGTAGGAATGTCTATATTGAAAGCTTGAAAAATACAGGACACGAAAAAATGTCGGAACATAAATCTGTTACTTCTTTTGCTGGAGAAGTTATAGTTGGAGTAAATTATATATACAAACAGGATTATAATTTAGGAAGTATTGTCAGTATTGTTAATGAATACGGAATTTCTATTAAAGTAAGAATAAGTGAAATATTAGAAAATCAAGATGATAATGGTTACAGTATGCAACCAACTTTTGAAAATGTAGAATAATTAAATAAGGAGGCGAAAAATGGAAAACGATGTTAAATATGAAGTAGAAGCAGGTTTTTTTAATGCAATTAATCACGATAGGGAATATTCAGCAGAAGATATGAATAGACCATACAGAAAAATAATAAGTAATGGAGTTTTTGCAACACCAAAAGGAGAACCATCAACATACTTGCAGATTTTTGCAGCGAGAAATGGAATGAATATAATTGTATCTGCAGGATATGCACTTATTGGGGATAAGTGGTTCGAAAATCCAAGTGATTTGATGATAACCCTAACGCAAAACTCAGAGGTACTGACCAGAATTGATAGTATAATTGCACAAGTAGATAAAACACAACCTGAAAGAAAAGGCAATATTGTTTATAGAAAAGGTTCAGCTTCAAGCAATCCAGTACATCCTGCTTTGAATAATGAAGATGACATAGCAGAATTCAGGCTAGCTGATATTGTAATAAGTCCTTCATGTGTAGAAATAACCCAAGATTTGATTACTGACTGCAGAGGAAGTAGTGAATGTCCATGGGTTACAAGTTTAATTTATCAAGTTGATACTTCCACATTATATGCTCAATGGTATGCAGCATATAAGAAATATTATGAAGATCAAGAAGCGGAACATGATGCTTTCTTTACAAATTTCAAAAAACTGATGGCTGATTTCTTTACAGAAGAGGAAACCAGTTTTAATACATGGTTTGAATCAATGAAAGATCAATTGTCAGAAGATGTTGCAGGTAATTTACAACTTGAAATAGATGAATTAAATACCAAACACAATAATTTAAAAGATCTTGTGATGGAAGCAATATCTCCAATAATGACAGAAGCAGGAGCAATACTAGCAACAGAAAATGGAGAATATATTGTAGCTGGCTTGTAAAGGAACTATATTACAAAATAGTTATTTTAATTTAAAAAATATGTTATTTTATAGGAGGAAAGATTTATGATTAAGAAAATAACAGACTTAGTAAAAGGACAACCACTTAAAGAAGATGTAATACCATTTGTTGATAGTGCAAATGGTGAGACAAAAAAAGCATTAGTAGATGATTTATTGAAATCTATTATTCCTAGTAATGCAGGTGCACACAATGGAATATATAGAGGAAAAGATATAACAAATCTATTCTATGATGGTACACTATCACAACAAATAGCAGCAGGAACTTTTGACGATATATTTATAGGAGATTATATAATAGGAAAGGTAAGCAAAAGAAAGTATTTAGTTGCAGATATTAATTATAGATTAAATATGGGCGATACTGAATGTACAACACCTCACATCTTAATGGTTCCAGAGAAAATTATGGGAACTGCAAAAATGAACGATACTAATATTACAACTGAAGCTTATGTTGGTAGCAAAATGTATACAGAATATCTAGCACCGTTCAAAGCAGTAATACAAAATGATTTTGAAACGAGTCATATAGTACAACATAGAAATCTTTTTGCAAATGCTGTAACAAATGGATATGAAAGTGCTGGAGGATGGTTTGATAGCACAATAGAATTGATGAATGAGATTATGGTATATGGTAGCAATATATTCCATAATATACAAAATGGTGCTAATCTTGCATATAATTATACAATGGACAAGCAACAGTTATCATTATTCAGATTAAAACCTGCTTTAACAGTAGCGAGAAATGATGCTGGAGAAAGATATTGGTACTGGTTAAGAGATGTCGTTTCTGCGTCTAATTTCGCCATTGTCGGCACCAGTGGTAATGCCAACTGCTACGTCGCTTCCAACGCTGGCGGTGTGCGTCCAGCTTTCCTAATCAAATAATCGAACATCAGCTAGGGCTTGTCCCTAGCG
>CAOKRJ010000080.1 GCA_948471115.1 uncultured Clostridium sp. | reverse complement strand
ATAATAATCAATTACTAAATTGTAATTTTCTTATTATACTTTTATAGTACCAAATCGAATGGGCGTGCCGTTTAAAATTTAAAGGAAAGGAACAGCCACAAATAATAAATGGTTGTCTAAGAATTATTGAACATACCAATTTAGCGTATGTAGAGCCCCATAGAGTAATTATTAAAGATAGCTTGTACCTATTCTTTAATGAACACGATTATTTCTATGTAAATGATTTAAGTACAAAATATCCGTTATCCAAATTACAAGAACATATCAGCGGAAATACATAACATAGAACGGCAAAGCATTTTAGAGTTTTTAAAAAATTATACTATATTGATTTATTAATTGTATTTAAAAAATAGATAAGGATTCTGCTGTAAGATCAAGATTTGATATTGCACATGAATTGTGCCACATCTTATTACATCAATATATTACAAAGGAAGAAATAGAATGTAAAGAAAAGCTAAATCAAATTGAAAAAGAGGCAGATACTTTTGCAGGAGTTTTTTTATTACCAGCTGAAACTTTTTCAAGGGAAGTATTTTCTTCATCATTAGATAATCTAGTAAGATTAAAGGAAAGATGGAAAGTATCAATAGGAGGTATGATTAATAGATGCTCAAATTTAGGACTATTTACAGATAATCAAGTTGCATATTTAAAAAAGCAAATGACTTATAAAAACTATTGGAGAAGAGAACCTTTAGATGATACAATACAATGCGAGATTCCGTATTTATAAAAACAAATAATTGAATTATTATTAGAAAATGATGTGGTTTCAACGTATGATATAGTAGATGGAATTGCTATAGAGCCAGAAGAAATAGAAGAATATTGTTATCTAAAAAATGGAACATTATGTGAAAACAAAAGTGGAAAGATAATTTCTATGAAAAATTTTAAATAATAATAAAAATACATATATAGCTTTTCTTAACTATAGAGAAGGTGTAAATAAAAGATAGGATAAAAAACAACATACAACCATCAACATTGGGATTATTTGATGTAATTGTTGAGAAAATAGAAGATAAAGATGTAATAAAGGTTATAATTTCAAGTGGAACAGAAAAACCATATTACTTAAGAAAAAAAGGTATGTGTCCAGCAGGTTGTTATGTAAGAATTGGAAGTAGTAAAGAACAAATGACTACAGAAATGATTGATAATTTGTATGCGAAAAGAGTAAGAAATTCACTAAATAAAATTGAATCGCCAAGACAAGATTTAACATTTAAACAATTAAAAATTTACTATGAAGGACAAGGAAATACTGTTACAAATAACTTTGAAAGAAATCTTGAGTTAGTAATGGAAAATGGGAAGTATAATTATAATGGATATCTGCTTGCTGATGAAAATGGAACATCTATTAAAGTTGCAAGATATGCAGGTACAAATAAGGTGGATTTATTAGAAAATTATGAATTTGGATACTGTTCTCTAATAAAAGCAACTCAAAGTGTTATAGATAAAATGACAGTAGAAAATAAAAGGTATGCAAAAATTACATCAAAAACGAGAATTGAAAAGACATTAGTTGATAGTAAAGCACTAAAAGAGGTAATAATAAATGCAATAGTTCATAACGACTATTCAAGTGGTATTCCACCTGTATTTGAGATATTCTCAGACAGATTTACCATAACCTCTTATGGTGGGCTACCACAAGAAATTACGCAAGAAGATTTTTTCAATGCTGTATCAGCACCTAGAAATAAAGAGTTAATGAGAGTATTTAAAGATGTAGACTTGGTGGAACAATTAGGGTCTGGTATGGAAAGAATAATGAGTGTTTATGATAAATCAATTTTTGAATTTTTACCAAACTTTTTAAGAATTAATTTTTATTTTGATAAGGAAGTTTTAAAATATTTAGATACAGACAAGCAAGAAAAAAGCAGTAAGTTAGGCAGTAAGAAAAGCAGTAAGTTGGAAGTAAGTGAAAGTGAAATATTAAAAATATGTAAAACAGAAAAATCACTAAAAGAAATTGCTGGATATTTTGGCTATAAAGATGTATACAAATTTAAAAATAACTATATAAATACACTATTAGAGCAGGAAAAATTAACAATGACAATACCAGAAAAGCCAAAAAGTAAAAATCAAAAGTATATAGTAAAATAAAAATTGAAGCATAATGTTGCAATTTTAAAAAAATATATAATATGATATAACAAAAATATATCTAAAAGGGGAATAAAGTGAATAAGAAAAAAGTAACAAGTCAAATATTAGTATTTTTAATATTTTTTGTAATAATTATAATTGCAGTTTTTATACAAAATAATAATATAGATACCGAAACCAATAGTCCTGAATATGAAAATCTTAATATAGACCAAGAAAAATTAAATATATTTTATTTAGATGTAGGACAAGGAGATTGTACTTTTATAACTATAAATGGCTGTAATATGCTAATAGATAGTGGCAATGACCAAGATGGACATTATATTGTAGAATTTCTAAAAGCACAAAATATTAAAAAGATTGATTACTTTATCCTGACACATTTTGATGAAGATCACATAGGTGGTGCGTATAAAATATTAGAAGAATTAGAAATTGGCGTATTATATATGCCAGGAAATTCCAATAAAACAAAAACTTATAAAAATCTAATATCAGCTATTGAAACAAATAATATAAATGTTGATACTACTATAAAAGCAACAAAAGATATTGAATATGTTATTGGTAGTGCTAAATGGAAAATATTAAATATTAATAATGGAAATGACTTAAATGATTCATCCATAGTTATTGAAATGAGCTATGGAACAACTAAATATTTATTTATGGGGGATGCAACAACTAAAATAGAAGAAAAAATAGAATGTAACAAAGTAGATGTACTAAAAGTTGCTCATCATGGTTCAAATAGTAGTACAAATCAGCAGTTTTTAGATAAAGTTAAGCCTCAATATTCAATAATTTCTGTTGGTAATAATAATTCATACAATTTACCTGATAAAGATATAATAGACAGATTAGAGGGAAATAAGATAAAAATATATAGAACAGACAATGATGGAACAGTTTGGCTTACAAGTGATGGAACAACAATACATATTGAATGCCTAGAATACAACCTAGATGGAACTGGAAGAAAACAAGCAATAATTTTTGAAAGAAAGTATTTTTATGCTTTCTTTTTTTCTACATTAATTACAATTAATAGGATTACCAGTTGATTTGTCAAATCTAATAATATGATATAATCCATCGTTTTGTAATTGTAACGAAATCCATCCATCATTAACTAAGCCTATCAAATCAGGTTTATAAACCATTTCTTTAGGAATATTATATTCTTCATGATTAAGATAACATTGAACATAATTTTTCTCGATTTCATTAATATCTAGTAAGGTATCTTGTGGTAATTTTGATAATCTATAAGTAACATCAGACTTAACTAAATAGTCTCGTAATTCATGTATAAATTCATCTACGAAAGTATCTTTTAATTTTGTACTATGAAGTGATAAATCAAGTTCACATAAGCCATCATACAAAGAATTTCCTAAAGAATTTAAAAAATCATTCATGAATAAAACCTCCTTTTGAAATAAAATTTTTTAGAATGAAAAGTAAATAGATTATACTATGGTTTAAGAGAAAATTCAATAAAATTATAATAAAAACACATGTATTTATAGAAATTTTTGCAAATTATTTGACTTTTCCATATATTTTAAGTATAATAAATATAGAAGATGAGATACCACTTTAGATGTGGCGTGTCGTTCGATTATTATTTTAAATATTAAAATACATCTCTAACGATCCAACAGAGATGTGTTTTTTTCATTGTCTACTTTTCTTATTGCAACAATTAAAGCTACAAATAAGGCAATAGCGACAACGGTTACTATTGCAAGTTCAAAAAATAATATGTATATAAAAAATAAGTAAACTTGTTCTAATAACATGTGCATCGCCTCCTCTCTAGGTATGATACGACACACCACATCTTGCTTCTCTCATCTATGGTAAAATTATACTTTATTAACAAATAAAAATCAAGTACAATTCATAAATAGATAGTGTCAATTTATTTCGGGAAATTTCTTAAAAAAATTTTACCCTTCAAAATTGCTTGATAAATAAACTGCTTTAAACAGCTTTATATTTTAATAAATTTTTAAAAAATATTTTTTCTTCTGTTGTCCCAAAATTTATTATTGGTATATTTACTGGTTTAAAATTTATGCTTTCTTTTATCTTTGCGTTAGCTTGATTTCTTATTTTTGTATTTCTTTAAGCTCTATTACTTTTTTATTATTATTTAAAATTTCTTCTGTACTTATCTTATCTTCTTTTGCTGTTCTTAATCTGCTTATATTATTTATGTTTGTTGTGCTCCATCCCATTGGCCTTGAACTCATTCTATCTGAATATATATGGCTTACATGTCCCTCTGCACTACATCCATGTAACTCTTTTTTATTTCTATATAGGTTTTTTATTCCTTTTACATTATTTAAAATATAATCCATTAAATCTTCTTTTCTTTCTCTGGTAGTTTTTTCCATTTCTTCTTCTAATATTTCGTAACATATTTCTTTAAATCTCACAAAGTTTAGTCTTCTTAATGCAGTTCTCATTTCCTTTTTCTGTTTTTCTTTTTCCTTTTTATTTGCTTTTGTTATTTTTCCTACAATTCCATTTACTGCTTTCTTCATATGAAATTCATCTAATACATATACACTCTTTATAATCCATTCTAATCCTGTTTTTATCCAATTTGCTCCATCTCCTGAAATATATACTCTTTCTAAATATTCTGTATCATAATTGTTTTCTATATAACTCATAACTTCTTCCCATAAGTTATCTATTTTCTTTGTATAAATTCCTCCGAAATGTTTTTTGTTTTTTAGTTCAATTCTTTTTCCTTTTTCTATGATGCTATCATATACAATGTGGATCTATGTCAAGTTTTTGGACACTTTTTTTGAGAATTTTTTTATTTACATGA
>CAOKRJ010000079.1 GCA_948471115.1 uncultured Clostridium sp. | reverse complement strand
TTTATCAGTTCTTTTGTCTTGAGTTAGCTCTATTCTGTTTTTAGGCTCAATATAAAGTAAATCTTGAAAATCAAAATCAACAAGTTTTTTTATTCTTTCAAACATATTAACTAATTTGTCTTTCAAAAATTCAATTACTTTTGGCTTATTTCTTGTTTTTGTTTCTGGCTCATAATTAGTTATTACCATATCTTGAATTTGCTTATAAACAAAACTATTATCTTTTATTTGCAGATCTCTTAAATCAGAATTAATCTGGTTATGTGCCTTTACCTCATTTCTTACTCTAACTTTGTATATAGACTGCATTTCTTCAACAAAATCATATACTTTATTTTCGTTTTCTTCAAAGTTAGCCGTTGTAAAACTACTTATTTCATAACCTTTTTTTAATTCATTAAGAGTTGCCCCTTTACTATCAGCAATAAAATCTCCAGCTTTACAAACATTTTTTACTATTGCTTTTAGTTTATTGTTTTGTTTTATATATTCTGATTTAGGGTTGTTTTTACCAATATGCTTTTCAGCAAGTTCTTTATTTTGTTTATCTTCTTGAAAAGACCAATCAATACCAAAAGTATCTTTTAAAAATTTTTCTTTACATTGCATTATAAATTTTTCAGACTTGAAAAAATCGTTTTTATTAGTGAAATATCTAGTTATTCCCTCTTTTAATATCGTGCCTTTTTTTACTACTTTTACTGCTTCAGCTTTTGGACACTTATTTCCTTTTTTGTCATAGTAATAAGTTCTAGTTGCTCTTTTTTCTTCAGTAGTTTCAGGTTCGCTTAGCTTTTCTCTTTCACTAAAAATCAAATGACAATGCCTATTTTTTATCTCTTTTCTATTGTTTTCGTGAATAGCACAAGTGCATTCAACTCCAAATGTAGTTTTAAAAATATCGCATATTTCTTTTGCTGTAATTTTTGAATCTTGAGGTATTCCTATTATTAATTCTCTTGCTTCACAACATTTCCCACCAGCTTTTGCCTCTTTATGTCTTATTTGATTTTCTTTTGCTAACATTGCCCAAAACTCATTATCAGTTGTATTATAATAATCAGCAATATTTTCTTGTCTACCTGGATCTGTCATATATTTTATTCTTCCTTTTACATTAGTCAATTTTCTACTACTCAAATATCCTGCCATAGTACCACCTCCCTTTACAAAAATAGCCTTGTAATTATAATATCATACTTTGCTACTTTTGTAAAGTAGCGAAAAATCACCCATAGAACATTTTACTACGTAAAATATTCTATTATTTTTCGTTGGGGTTACACCCCAAACCCCATATCAGCATATTTATAATTACAATATAACTATGCTAAACAATAACTATACTGTAGTATAGTTATTGCAGGGGCTATCTCGCCCCTACGAAAGGTTTTCGCCATTTCTCCCTAAGGCTACCGCATTACATTGCTAATATAAAATTAGCAATTCCATTTGGTTTTAAAGCAATCCTCTGAAGAATGGGTTTATTACGATATACTCTGGTATTGTATGCTTTGTAATAGGCTTGTACTTTTATACTTGTATCACAATGTTTTTTGTTGACAAATATATTTGTTTTATGATATAGTGTTAAAAAATAGATACAAAAGTAGGTGTTTTTATGGAAAAAAAACAATATAGCGTAAAAGATTTGTGTAGTATTTTTAATATAAATACAAATACTTTTCCAAGTATTGCAAGAAGATTGAATATAAATACAGAGGAATATTGCAAAACAGAAATAAACGAATTTAATTCTCCAAAGAAATATTACAATGAATTGGCATATAAAAAGGTTGAAGAATATGCTTTATCTAAAGAAAAGAACAAAGTTATAAAAGAAAAAGAAGTTTCAAAATATCTACAGAAGATAGAAGATAAAGAAAAAACTATTGAGGATCTTCGTAAGCAACTAGATTTTACACAAAAACTTTTAGTTACTGAAAAAGGAGAAAAACAACAACTGCAACAACAAATATATTTACTTGCTGAAGATAATAAAAAGGTTCTACAATTAGAAACAGAAAATAAAACATTACTATCAACAAATGAATCTTTTATAAAAGAAAATCATACTTTACAAGAAGAAAAATATAATCTGGAGCAAGAAGTAGAAAGATTAAAAAATAGGGGTCTTTTAGCTAGATTATTCAATAAATAAAATAAAGGAGAAATAAAAAATGAAAAATGAAGAAATAAAAGCAATCGAAATACCATTAGATAAAACTAGAAGTAAACAAATAAATGAAAATGCAATAGAGATAATGGAAAAATTTTTTGATAACAAATATAGGATTATACTAACAGAAAGTATAATCGAAGATTTACCAATATTAAGAATAAGTAAAAAACAAGCATAAAAAAATAAAATTTGACATATAATAAAAAATGTATTATAATACAATTACAAGTTGAATGTGTAACCGTTCATCTGACACCGAATATATGAGTAACGGCATATATTCTTTTTTTTTTGCAAAAAAAACAGGAGAGCTAAAATAACGGATGCTCTCCTGAACTAAACTTAATTAGTTTTTAGTGTCTTGATCTTTGTACTTTTGCAATTCTTTTTGTAATTCTTCTATTTTTTGTAATAACAAAAGCACTAAACTGTAACCGTTCAATACAGACACCCCCTTTCTTCAAGGGATTTGCCCCTAAAAGGGACTGGTGCTAGTATATATTAAAATGGACTTTTTGTCCATATATTACTGCCTATTTATCTTCTCTATTAGACATTGCATATTCAATGCAATTAAGAATAAGGGTATTCATTGAAACATTGTGTTTATTTGAATAACTCGCTATTTCTTGGTGTAGCTCCTCTGGCAATCTTAAAGTAAATTTTATATCTACATTTTTATAATTTTCTGGCTTAAATTTTTCAAATTTCATTTTAATCACCCTTATATAATATAACCATTTTATAGCCTATAATCACACCATTAAAATATGACATTGATTTTTAAGGTCTTAAATGATAGAATATTTATGAGGTGATATACAATGTATTCAGATATAGCATTACAATTAGCAATAAAATTTAACGAATTACCTGCAGAAACACAAATAGTAATAATGCAAACAATTCTTATAATAGCAGAAATATGTTCATTCTTCTACATAAGACATATTACAAAAGAATAATATAATACCAGAGTGAATCGTAATAAACCCTGGGGTGTTGTAAAAACTATAAATAGTAAAGTAAAAAAAGAGGGGCAAAGCCCCTTTGGTATATATTATAATTTAGATATAGAGTAAAAAAAATTTAAAATGTTAATTTTAATTGATGTATATAGTGTTTTGAGGTTTTTGACTACATACACTTTGCTGTCACTTTTACATACACTTTACTGTACTATTTTTTCATATCATTTTTTGTAAATCTTCTATCAATTTTTTTATATCTTCTTTTGCTAATTTACTTGCTTTTTTCTTTATTTTTGATAATTCTAGTTTACTATCTTGACTTAATTCTTCTCCAAACTGTTCTTCATAGAGTTGACTTGTTATATAAGCATTTCCTCTACTAAACAATTCTACATTCAAAGTATATACATTCTTTTTGTTTGGTTTAACAAATATATATTTATTTTCTAATAAATATCTTCTATCTTGATAAAATCTTGTTTCTGCTCCATTATAGCTTTCAATAAAAGTTTTATCAAATGAAAATTCATTATTCCAGTTTACTACATTTATAATGTAAGTAAGCATTTTACTTATTGCTCTATTTTTTTTATTAAAAGAGCAAAGCCTTGCAAGTTCTTCAGGACTTCCTACATAAAAAGTCCCCTTTTTTCTTTTTATTTCAGAATTGTAAGTTGTTTCAGAAAATAATATTTCTCCAGATTCTTGATCTACTGATTGAGTTATTTTAGTTATTCCTTTTTTTTGATATTTTTTTAATTGTTCTTTCTCTTCTTCTGGTAAAGAATTATAAGTTTTGTTTAGTTCTTCGTTCATTAGTGCTTTTCCTCCTTTTGTATAGGAGATATAAAAAATACTACCCTCTGCAGGTAGTATTTTAAAAATTTCTTTTCAAAATTATTGACACATCTATTTTTTTTCGCTATAATTGTATTAGCGAAAGGCAATTTGAATGGTTATGCCTTTCAGATATGCCGAAGCTACCGCTAATAGCTGAGGCTTTATTTTTTTATCTCATTTTTTATGATGTCATTATATAATTACGAAAAAGAATTGTCAATAAATTTTGACATTTTTTTATTTTAAACGATAAATTACATTACTTTTTTAGAAAAATCAGTTTAAAATCATTCTGGAGCGAATTAGATATATTTGACAAGTATGTTTCGATACTATATAATAATAACACCAAAGAGAGGATAAAGAGCAACGCAGGGGTGCGACTCTGAACGGCTCAATGGTCGACGGTATTGTTAATCAATACATAAGAGAGTAGGAAACTATTCTCTTTTTTTTGCAAAAAAAAGAAACCTCTTACGAGGAAAAGAAATAATTTTCTTTTTTTTGTTTTCAGTTATCTTTGCCTAAATAGTATGTTGCAGATAAAGCATCAATAAACCATAAGATTATCAAGAAAATTGTCAGACCATAGGACTTGTCCAACTGGATTTCCATAGGAATCTGAAAAACATTGATAATCAGCAGAATACTGGAGGTTATTAACCGCATAACTCTTCCAAGAGTTTCATTTCTTTTGTAGAAAATGAATACTCCAAAAATAAGAAGAACGATTAACTCCACCACATTGAGAACTGCATAAATGTCGAATGATACTACCATAACTGAATCCTCCTTAATCTTTTATTGTTGTTTTATTGTCATATATGTTAAACCAAAAAGTAAGAGGATATTTCCTCCACTAATTAGTGAATACAGGAATTGAAATTATATAAAAAATGTTCCTAATAACTATTATACCACAAATATACATAAAACTCAAATCTATTGTAATTCTGGCTCATCATATTCTTTCTCTTTTTGTTCTCTTAAGTAATTATCATCTTTAATATATAATTTATCAGTTCTTTTGTCTTGAGTTAGCTCTATTCTGTTTTTAGGCTCAATATAA
>CAOKRJ010000078.1 GCA_948471115.1 uncultured Clostridium sp. | reverse complement strand
TTCACGCTCCAATGCAGTTTTAATATTGTCTACCCCATATAACCATAATTTCTGCTAAAAGCTAGTAAAATTTGCTTCGCAAATTTTTCACGCTCCAATGCAGTTTTAATATTGTCTACCCCATATAACCATAATTTCTGCATTGTCGCCGCAGCATACACATTTATTTCCTAGTTTTTCTTGTGTGAATGGTATACATCTTGAGTGTGCTCCTGTTAGTTCTTTTATTTTGTTTTCACATTCTTCTTTTCCACACCACATTGTTTTTATATATCCTTGCTTTTCTTCTATGTTTTTTACAAATTCATCTAAGTTTGAAGCTATTGTTGTTCTTTCTTCTCTTATTTTTTTACATTCTTCATACATGTTTTTTTGTATGTCTTCTAATGTTTCTTTTATTTTTTCGTTTAGCTTTTCTAAGTCTATTGTCTCTTTTTCTAAAGTATCTCTTCTTACTATTACACATACATTATTTTCTATGTCTCTTGGTCCTAGTTCTATTCTTATTGGTACTCCTCTTAGTTCCCAGTCATTAAATTTATATCCTGGTGTGTAGTTTTCTCTTAAATCTATTTCTGCTCTGAATTCTTGTTTTAGTTTTTCATAAACTTCTGTTGTTTTTTCTACTACTCCTTCTTTTTTCATCATGACTGGCACTACTACTACTTGTATTGGTGCAACTTTTGGTGGGAGTTTTAGTCCACGGTTGTCTCCATGTGCCATGATTGTAGCTCCTATTAGTCTTGTACTTATTCCCCATGATGTTTGATATGGATATTCTTCTTTTCCAACTCTATTTTGGAATTTTACGTCATATGGTTTTGTAAAGTTTTGACCAAAGTAATGTGATGTTCCTGCTTGAATGGCTCTTCCATCATGCATTAATGTCTCTACTGTGTATGTGGCTTCTGCTCCTGCAAATTTTTCCTTTTCTGTCTTTTTCCCTTTTAATACAGGGATTGCAAGTATATTTTCTATTACTTCTGCATATATATCTAACATTTGTAGTGTTCTTTTTTCTGCTTCTTCTTTTGTTTCATGTATTGTATGACCTTCTTGCCATAAGAATTCCCTAGAACGTAAAAATGGTCTTGTTTCTTTTTCCCATCTTAATACATTACACCATTGATTATATACAAATGGTAAGTCTCTCCAAGATTTTAACCATTTTGAGTATAAGTCACAGAACATTGTTTCAGATGTCGGTCTTATACATAATCTTTCGTCTAATTCTTTTCCTCCGGCTTCTGTAACTGTTGCTACTTCTGGTGCAAATCCTTCAACATGGTCTTTTTCTTTTTGTAATAAATTTTCTGGAATTAAAACAGGGAAATATACATTTTTTACTCCGCTTTTCTTGAATATTTCATCTGTGTATTTTTCTATATTTTCCCATATTGCATATCCATATGGTTTTATTGCTATACATCCTTTTGTTCCTGTATAATCTGCTAAGTCTGCTTTTAATACTATGTCTGTATACCATTTTGCAAAGTCTTCTTCTATGTTTGTTACCTCTTTTACAAATTCTTTATCCATATAATATTTCTCCTTTTCTCTTTCATTTTTTTATATATTTTATTAATCAGGGGCACGGTGCACCGTGCCCCTACATTCAAATTTTATGTATTATACTTTTTTATTGTTTTCTAATAAATCGTCTATTACTATTTGTTGATTTTCATCAATTCTATATTTCGGCAACTCTGGTAAGTCCTCTAAACTGCTATACCCAAACATTCTCAAAAATTCATCTGTTGTTTTGTATGACATTGGTTTTCCTAAAATATCAACTTTGCCTGCTTCTTCTATTAAGTTATATTCTAATAGTTTGTATATTACTGCATCTGATGATACCCCTCTTATTGCTTCTATTTCTGCTCTTGTTATTCTTGGATTATATGCTATTATTGATAGTGCTTCTAGTGCTGCTTGTGAAAGTTTTGGCTTTATTCTTTTGTCTATTACTGGGTTAATATATTCATAATATTCTTTTTTAGTACACATTTGATATCCATCATTCACTCTAATAATTTCTATGCCTCTTGATATGTCTTTATATTCTTTGTTCATATCACTAATTATTTCTATAATGTCTTTTTCATTAATTTCTACCGCCAATTCTAATTCTTTTATTTTTACAACTCTCCCTGCACAAAATAGTACTGCTTCAATTATTCCTCTTATTTTGTCTATTTCCATAATGATTAATGTTTCCTTTCTTTTTTATTAAGCAAAGTGGATTCGCTACACAGATGATTAGTTTTATTCAGTATTATTCCTATGTACATCTTTAATCACTCATTCTCCCCTATGCTTTGGAACAATTTTATTAAAAACATAAGAATACTTTTATTTTATTTTAGAAAATTTTTATTTTTTCCATAAACTTCTGTTTTTTCTTACTTTTATATTTGTTTTAGTAACAGTATATTTTTCAATTTCATTTATAATATATGCATTTCTAAATCCTTTATTATCTTGTGCCTTTAATTCTTCAATCAATCTATATATATCTCCGTTTAATTGTTTTAGTCTATCTTTATAGTAAAAGTTTTCACTATATGGATTATATTGGTCTTCTACTATGTTATTATTTTCTATATTTACATTTGTTTTTTCTTCATTATCTATTATTGATGGTTGTGCAATTGTTTCTGCTTTTTCTATCATATTTATTAATTTTTTTATTTTTGTTGTATATACTTCTGTCTTTATTTTGTTTTTTACTGAAAAATCCTTTTTAGTGAATGCATCTATTTTCTGACATATTATTTCTACTTTTTCGTATACTTCATTACTCATTCCTAGTTCTCCATTCATTATCTTTTTAACATTTATTTTACTAGTTTTTCTAACGTTTCTTGTAATATTTTTTTACAATTTTTTAGTGTCTTTTTATCTACTTGTTTTAATTCTTCTTTTGTAAATTTAATGTTATAGTCCTCAAATATAATTTCTTCCTCCATAATTAAAACCATTCCTTTCGTCACATAAAATTCTATTCATTTCAGTCTTTCTTATTTAATAATACTATAACATTTAATTTTTTTCAATAGTTTATATAAGAAAATTGGTTTTGCAATTTTCCGTTTAGCTAATTTAATTTTTTATAAAAAATCATAAAACTATTAAATCCTTAAATAAGAAAAAGACACTGAACTGTGTCTTTTTCTTATTTATATATTTTTACATATTATAATCTTTTACTTTTTTGAATGCATATACTCCAGCTATTGTACAAATTATCATTAATCCTATAATTATATTTTCATTAGTACCTGTCTTTGGTAAAGCTTTATTAGTATTTGTTGCTGTATTATTAGACACACTAGTTATTGGTGTTGTATTGGTTGTTGTATTTCCTGCTGTATTAAATAGTTCAGTTGAAGTATTGTCTGTTTGTTGTAAATTACTTGTTTCATTTCCTTCTCCTAATATTTGGTCAATTGTCATAGCTCCAACTCTACATGTTTGAATTATTATTAAACCTAAAACTAATAATAAAATGAAAATTTTTACTACCTTTTTTCTACTCATACTCTTTCTCCTTTTCTTTTATTATATAACACTTAATATAAGTTATACTATATTTTTATTTTTTTTGCAATAGTTTTTTTTGACTTTTTTAGTTTTTTTTTACATTTATTTAGAAATGTCTTCCAATTTTGCCTGTTTCTATTGCAATGTTTTGATTTTTCACTTTTAGACCTTCATCTTCTATATCATCTTCTATTATTAACTCTTCGTCTGCTGATTCATCCAACTCTTTACTAAGCATATATGAAAGGATTATATATCTTATTGCAATTATTCCTAATGAGCAAATCATTAATATAGATAAAATTTCTTTTAAATTACCAGCTATAATGTTATTATTCCCATTTTCTTTTTTATTATCACTATCATCTGTCATTCCAACTATTTCTTGTTGTTCTGTTTCATTTTTTAAGTCTATAATATATACAGAGCTTTCTTCTCCCAATGTTACTGTAATTTTTATTACATTGTCTCCTTCTTTTAATTCTGTTGCTCCTTCTATGTCTATTTTTGCATCTTGTGTATTTGCTGTTGCATCAATTTCTAATTCTTTCATGTTTTTCACTTTTGTTGTATAAGAGTAAATTTCTGGATTAAATTCAGGATTTAATTCTACATCTTTTATTATTAATGATGTTAATTGTGGTTTTGTTTCTTGTGTTATTGGTACATCTGATATCGGTGCCTGCTCATCTATTATGTTCGGTACAGTAGTATCATCTGCTAATCTTATTATATTTATATTGTATGTTTTTTTTGTCCCATTTTCAGCAGTTACATTTATTTGAAATTTATTTGTTTGACCTGCCACTAATGATTTTGTTCCTGTTCCACTTACAGTTGCTTTACTATGATTTTTCGTAGCACTTATTTTTATTGAATTTACTGATGATTCTGCTGTATAACTAATTGTATTTTTTAATGATGAACCCGAGTATGTTTTTCCACCTATTGTTATTGATTTTAGTGTTGCATCACCCGATTTTGTAGTGTTTGGCTGACTTGGCGTTGTTGGATTTGTTGGCTGATTTGGTGTTGTTGGATTATTTGCACCTACTGTTATTATTACCGATTTTGGCGATGTTATTAGATTTAAGTCTGAATCTGAAACACTTACTGGTGTAACTGTTATTGTTGCTGTTCCCGCTGATTTTGCTGTTAAAGTTATATTTTCACTGCTTGATACCCAGACTGATGATGTTCCTACTGTTAATACACCTGGATTTGATGATGTTATATTAAATCTCCCTTCCGCATTTGTTGTTTTTATAGTTAGTGTTGCTGTTTTTCCCGTTTCTATTGATTTTGATGATGCTGATACAGTGTAACTTCCTGCAGCATAAACTATTGAGTGTAATGAAATTAAAAATATTGTAATCATTATAAAAATTAATGTTTTTTTTGCTGTTTTCATTTTTAATATACTTCCTTTCTAAGGTATAAACCCTTTAACTTTTGTTATTTATTTTAAACTTAATTACATTGTTATTGCTGAAATTCCCATTATATGATTTTTAATTTTCATATAGTCTCTTGCATCTATTACTC
>CAOKRJ010000077.1 GCA_948471115.1 uncultured Clostridium sp. | reverse complement strand
ACAAATTTAAGTGAGAGTGCTATTTCTAATCAAAAAACAAAATTAGGTATTAGAAGCGGAATAGTAGGAGGGCAATTTCCAAAGGGACATATTCCAGCAAATAAAGGAAAAAAGGGATATATGAGCCCTGAACAATATGAAAAATGTAAAGCAACAATGTTTAAGAAGGGGAATATACCTGCAAATCATAGACCAATAGGTAGTGAAAGAATAGATAATAGAGATGGATCTATATTAATAAAAGTTCAAGATGGACATTTACAAAAAAACTGGATGTCCAAAAGTAGATATGTTTATGAACAAGCACATGGAAAGATACCTAAAGGTCACAAAGTAATATTTGCTGATGGAAATAATAGAAATTTTGATTTAGATAATTTGATTTTGGTTTCTAATGCAGAAGAATTTATAATGAATCAGCGAAAACTGATGAGTAAGAATGCAGAATTTACAAAGACTGGAGCGGTAATTGCAAAAGTATTAAGTAAAGCAAAGAAGAGGTAGAAATGAAAAAAGATGTAGATTATGAACAACTTTACTATGATGCTATGTATGAAAATAGAAAACTAAAGGAGAAAATAACAGAATTAGAAAATGAAATTGAAGATTTAAATAGCTGCAGAACAAAAAGAAATATAGATTTACAAAAATATCTTGTACTGCAGATGAAAAGAAAAAATAAAGGAGGAAAATAAAATGCCAAAAGTAGAAATGTTAAAAACATATAATGCTGAACAAATAAAAAAGTTGAATCTAGAAGAATTACAAACAAAATTTTTAGAACTTCAAGAAATAGCAAAAGATGGAAATATAATAATACAGAAATTACAATACGAAAGAGATTTAAATAACCAAAAGAAAGAAAAAGCTCTAGGAATAATTTTTCAATATGGACAAATAGATGGAGATCATCATAAATTATGGGTAATTGATCAAGTTGTGAAATGCTTAACTGGAGAAAACTATCACAAGTGGATATATAATTATGAACATGATGAAAAAACAGGAGAAAAATATACATGGGACAAAGGAATTGCACCATAAATAATATTTTGAAAATGATTTAAATATATGGAGGAAGATTAAATGGATGATGAAGAAAAAAAGAAAAAAGTACAATCCATTGCAGATATAATTCAAAGTTTATTACAACAAGTAGATTTATTTACACAAGTATTAACTAAAGAGGATTTTGAAATATTAGAAGAGGCAAGAAGTGAGCTAGAAAATAAAATAAACTATAAACAATCTGCTATGCCATTATTATTTGCAATAGGAGCTGATCCTGATACAACTCAAGATGAAATGAAATTAAAAACAATAAATTTATTGATAGAACTAATAAAAGCAAGAATTGAATATAAGGAAGAAATGCTTAAATTACAAGAAAAAAATCAGAGAAATCAAGAAACAATGAACTTATTTAAAAATATGGGAATTTTATAGGAGGTACACAAAAGTGAAATGTGGAGATAAAGAGTGGAAACATTGCAGAGTAGAAAAGATGGGATGTAATGGATGTTACTATGATGAAAAGACTAATACAATACTAAATAAAGAAGAACTAGCAATATTTAACACAAATAATTGGTATGAATGTATAAGCGTAATAGAAAAATATTGGAATCAAGACTATGGAACATTTGATATAGAAGGAAAAGATGGAAAACAAGTATTAGAATTAACAACAGGTGGCTGGTCTGACAATGAACAATTATTAAATGAAATAGCAAATACGATGTTCTGGTTTATATGGTGGCAAGAAAGCAAAAGAGGAGGATATTATAAATTTTTATATATTGAAAAAATAAAAGTGGGAGATGAGTAGATGCTAGTATTACCAATAAAAAAAGAATGGTTTGATATGATAAAGTCAGGGAAGAAGAAAGAAGAGTACAGAGAAATTAAACCATATTGGACTAAAAGATTAAATAATGAATTCGATAAAATGCTAAAACCTATAATACCAACAAACATTGAAAGAGATGTAAGAAGATATCCTCAATGGATAACAATTTATTTAAGAAATGGATATTCTCCATTTTCTCCTATGCTAAAGTGCAGTTGCAAATTAAGAATAGGGCAAGGAAAAGAAGAATGGGGAGCAGAGGTAAAAAAAGAATATTACAAATTTGAAATATTAGAAATACAGGAGGTGTGAAATGAGTAAAACAGATGAGATTTTAGAATTAAAATTTGATATTCCTAATTGGATATTGAGAATACTAGGATATAAGATACGATCTCATAATGAAAAATGTACTGCATTTCAAAAAAATATGTATGGGAAGGACAACTTTAATTATGCAGTTATCTATGAAATACATATATTTAAAGATAAAGTATTCAAAACAAATGAAATTTGTGTGACACCACATTATTTAATAAATGATATGTATGACTGGTTTAGTGGAAAAGAAGCATTACATTTTATAAAAAGACTAGATAAGATATTATCTAAATTTGTTGTAATAAAAAGGAGGTAATACTATATGCCAAAGAAATACATTGTTTATAGATATTTTAATGCAATATTATATTGGACTTATGAAAGGATAGAATTATCAGAAAAAGAATTAGAACCATATATTGAAAAACATTTAGGAGAATTGAAAAATATTGAAATATTTACAAGAGAAAATAAAATAAAGTTAGAAATAAATGTAAATATGAGAGGAGAATAAAGATGCCAACAGAAAATGGAGAAATGGAAAAAGGTAAATTATTTATACAAACTGAAGATGGAGGAATAAAAGAATTAGGAAAAGTAGAATCAATAGAATTTGCAGAAGAAAATGGTTTACAATCAAAAATTGAAGATTTTAGTCCAATAGCATTTGATACAAAATCTTCTGGCGAAATAACAATCACATTAACAAAAGATGAATACAGAAGTCTAATGAAAAAGATAGGTTTGGAAACACTTACAAGAAAAAGATTTAAAAAATTATTAATGGGATGCGGAATGCAAAGAAATGATGCTGAAGTGGTAGCACAGGCATTTAATGAAAGTAAAATAAGATATACACCTTTTGCTATACAAAGAATTATTGAAACTATTAATGCAGAAGCGGAAAGAGAGGTAAAAAGATGAAAACTTATAAAGGATATCAATTATTAAAAATGTTATGTGAAGGAGAAATAAAAGCAAATCAAAAAGTTAGTAGTGTAAGTTTAGATTATAAAAACTGCACTTTAGACTTTGTAATAAAAGATAGAGCAGAAAACATAATGGATTTAGACTTTGAACTGCTAGAAAAAAATAAAGAGATAGAAGAAATACCAACAAAAATTATTAATACAAGCGATCCAATTGAACACCTTGTAGAACAACACAATAAAACAAATGAACTAGTAAGAGCGGTAAATAAATTGATTAGAGAAAGTGAGAAAAGAAAGAATGAAACTATATAGTAATGAAATTGTATTTAGGGGACATCCTGATAAAGTATGAGATCAAATTAGTGATGCAATATTAGATGAATGTTTGAAACAAGATCCAAACAGTAGATGTGGAATAGAAACTGTAGGAGGAAAAAATAAAATATTTATAACAGGAGAAATAACGAGTAAGGCATTAATAGATGTGAGACAAATTGCAAAAAGAGTGTTAGCAAGTGTAGGTTATCCAATAACTTATGAAATTATAGATAATATAGGATTACAAAGCCCAGACATAGCACTCGGAACAAATGATGAAGTAAATGGAGCAGGAGATAACGGTATGATGTTTGGGTATGCTTGTAATGATACAGAACAAATGCTACCAACAGCTATGGTAATATTGCAACAGTTATCTAAAATGTATGATGAGTTGAGAAAACTAGATAAAAGGTTCTTACCTGATGGAAAAGCACAAATTACAGGGATGTATAGCAATAACATGAAATTAGAGTATATTAAAACATTCACAATTTGCTATCAAAATACAGAAAAGGAAAGAGAACTCACAGATGAAATAATAAAAAATATGTGTTATGAAATAGTAAAGCAATACAAAATTAAAATAGGAGAATTTCTAATAAATCCAACTGGTAAGTTTGAAATAGGAGGATTTGAAGGAGACGCTGGACTAACAGGAAGAAAAATAGTAGTAGATCAATATCAGTCATTTGCTAATGTGGGTGGTGGTGCTTTTTCTGGAAAAGATCCAACAAAAGTAGATAGAAGCGGAGCATATAAGGCTAGAGAAATAGCAAAGGTATGTTTAAGAGAATTTAAACTACAATGGTGCGAAGTACAACTATCCTATGCGATAGGATTAGAAAAACCACTTGCTATATACATAGATAGTGATAAAGGACATATAAAACCATCACCAGAGCTTTATGAAGAATGCAAGTTAAAAAATATAATTAAAGATTTAGATTTGAAAAATAAATGTTATGAAGAAACTGCTAGATTTGGACATTTTCAATAAATATAAGAAGAGGTAGAATAGATGGAAAATAAAAAACGATGTGGGAATTGTGGTAAATATCCATTTTGTAAAATAACTGAAGGAGCTAGTTATTATTGTGAAGAATGGGTAAAAAGGAATTGCGAATATATCGATTTAGAAGAAACAAAGAACAATAGAAAAAACAATATACAATAAAAAACGATAGAAATAGAAATTTGTAAGGAAAAACACTCAAAAAAATATTTCATAATAAAAAAATCGAAAACGAACTCGATAGAAAATAAAAGTGAAAGGAAGGTGCAAAAGATGAATGTTCAGGAGGTGTTAGAAAACTATAATACATATAAAGCAAGAATAAGTATAATGGAAGCAGAAATACAAGAATTAGAAAATGAAATTATTGATATTAAAAGTTCCAGTTTAGATGGTATGCCAAAAGCAAAAGGATATGTCCAGTCAAATATTGAAAATCAAGTAATAGAAAGAGAAGATAAAATATCAGAGAAACAAAGAAATATAAAAAATTTGCAATTAAAAATAAAAGTAGTCGAGGATCTAGTAAAGACACTAAAAAAATATAATCAAGATATTATAGAAATGAGATTTTATCAAAAGTTAAGCATAGAAGAAATCGCAGTTAAAAAGAATAAAACTTATGGTGCTATAACGACAACAATAAAGAAATCTATATCAAAAATGCAACGAGAATATAATAAAAATAAAAAATTATAGAAAAATTATAGAAAATTTATATATTTTTTCTGTATTTTTTCAAAAAATAATTTGTTATAATTATAATTGCAAAAATACTAAATATTTTCATTTTTGTTTCTCATATATTTTCGATTTGCTACCTATTCCCCTTTAGGTAGCTTTTTTATATGCGGTGATGGTGCAACGGCAGCACATTAGGGTCATAGCCTAAAGACGAGGTTCGAATCCTCTGACCGCAACCAAAATAAAAGGAATATGCTTATGAGATATGATGTATGTATGAAAAGAGAATGTAAAAATTGCATATATGAATCAAAGTGTTTTGAAAAAAAGGAGTCAATTATGAATATTCAAAAAATCAATATACTAAAGCTAAAACCATCAGAGTATAATCCA
>CAOKRJ010000076.1 GCA_948471115.1 uncultured Clostridium sp. | reverse complement strand
TGAAGAAGAAAAGAAAATTTTAGAACCTACTAAACCACCCTTAGAGTTAGGAGAATGGGTTGACAGGTTTTTGTAATTTAGTGAAATCAATGGTTTTAGCTGATTTATTAATAAAAATTGAGGAAATAGTTTTTCGAACATTTGTGTATTTTTTGGAACTTTTTTGAGAAGTTTTTCCCCAACTTTTCCCCAAATGGTTTAATACGCATGTTCGTATGGAAATTAATTATTAATGGGAAATCTATAAATTTTATTTTGGAGGTTTTGAAAATGAATGAAATTACTTATCACAGAGTAGGAGATTATTTAGTCCCTAATTTGTATTTAACCAAACAACCTGAGAAACATATTGGAAAATATGGAAGATTAAGATTAAATTATTTGAAAGAACATAAAAAAGGTTTATATACTGAATTACTTATAAATGGTACTTTAAAACAACATTTAATTGAAATAGATGACAGTGCTACTGACAAAGTGAATGAGCTTGTAAAACAACTTGCTAAAGTTGAACATATTGATGAGAATTTAAAAGAGCATCATCAAATGGAGTGGGTTCAGTCTATGAATAATATTAAAAATAGAGCTGAAAAAATTGTTTTTAATGAGATTTTATATGTGTAGGAGGGATTAGATATGGTTAATTTTAGAGATGTTAATGACAATAATATTTTGAAAGAATGGTTTGATTTTAGAGAAGAAACTTATTTGTGTTATGCAGATAAGCAAGATAGAGAAAATGAAATTAAATTTGATTTTTTTAGAAAGAATATTTTGAAGAATATTCCTAAACAGAATCAAAAGTATATTGATAAACAACTTGATCTACTTTATGATGATTTTATGAGGTATTTAACTTATATTAATGAAAAGTATTATAGAAATGGATTTGTGGATGGTTCTCAGTTAGTTATGGGATGTTTTTATGAATAATACATATTTACCGCATTTTCTTATTTTGTGGTAAAATTGTTAAAGTGTGAAATTTGACTTTTTATAAGTCGTTTTTCACACTTTTTTATTCTAGAAATTGTAATTTTATAATCTAATTATTATACTTATTTATAATAAATTGAATATATAGCATGTCTTCTTCAATCGCAGATATATCTAAATCACGATATATTCCATTTTCCATATTTTTAACAGCATAACTAATATCTCTTGATAATTTATAGCAATATTCACATTCATTCTTTAGTATGTCTAGTAAAGATCTATAGAATGGTAAATCATTAAGCGACTTTTGCTTATTATTCGATGAATATTTTTCATATAGCATTGTTAAAAATTTTATAGTTATTTCATTAAATTCTAATCTATCTATTAGTATAGCTTTGCTTTCAAGCACTAAATTAATTTTTTCAATTTCTATTTTCTCAGGTTTCATTACTATCATCTCCATAAATTACTATTACTCGTTCACTATCCATTCGCCATTCTTTTTGCCATTTTTTCTTTCTATTAATCCTTTTTCTTGCATTTCTGCCATATAAGTTTTTACAGTTCTTACAGATTTATTAATCTGTTTTGATATTTCTTCTTGAGTAGTTGCTGGATTATTTTTTAATATGTTTATAATTGCCTGTTCTTCTAAAGTGTAATTATTGCACTTTAAATTGTCATTTTCTGCACTTTGAATATTATCTATATGTGTGTATCTATTCTTTAGCTCATTGTTAGCATTTGTTAGCAAGTTATAAAAGAATTTTTCCAAAAATGAAATATCTTCAAATACATTTTTTTCAAAGTTTTTATAATTGGCTCTTACTAATGAATTTCTAAAATACCATGAATTATCAGCAAATACCTCATCATTAATATCAAATCCAAAAGTTCTTAAATACTTAATTATAAATACTGCTGTAGTTCTTGTATTACCTTCACAAAATGGATGTACTTGCCATATATTTGATGTAAATTTGCATAGATGTTTTATAGATTCATCTAAGCTTAACCCTTTATATGAAAAGTTTTTTTCTTGCTCAAAGTCATATTCTAATGTTTCTTTTATAGTATCAAATGGTGCATATATTACTGTATCTCCATTTAATACCCATTCTTTTTTAGTAAAATTATAATCTCTATATACTCCTGCTCCATCAAATATATTTTTGAATAATCTTTTATGAATATTTAATAGTTCTGTTGGTGAAAAATTAAATGCTTTTTCACTTAATATTTCTGTTATTCTTACTGCAACTTTATCAGCTTCTTCGTTTTCTTTTTCAAAGTTTTTTCTACTGTATTGAACTTCATAGTATTCATCTATTCTTGTTTTTACTTCTTCGATATCTATTGTTCCTTCAATGTGTTCTTTCGCAGTTTTTATTAAGTATTTTGAAGGCTTTAATCCATCAACATCTTGCAGACCAATCGCCGTTTCCCATGTTTTAGTTTTTTCAACTTGATTTGGTTCACCTTGCTTAATGTACTCTGATAATTCTAAATTCCAATCATTTTTCTTATCCATTAGAAATACCTCCTACACATATATTATATCAATTATAGGATGTAATATCAATACTTAAAGTGCAATTTTTGCACTTTAAGATGTAAAAACTGCACTTTTAAATCTATGTTTTACATGTTAATTCACTAAAAAATCATTTGTCCCTTTATACTATTTTCATTTTTGGGAATTTTAAAAATGAATGATATTAGAGAAAATATTTTGAATAATATTCATAAGCATAATCAAAAGTATATTGAGAAAAAAACTGATCTATCTTATGATGATTTTATGAGATATGTTATCTATATTACTGAAAATATTATAGAAATGGGCTTATTGGTAGTTATCAATTAGTTATTGATTGTAGCTGAAAGATAAAGGCTCCTAACATAATTTTAAAAGTGTAAAAAATGACTTTTATTCATTTTTTACACTTTTTCTTATATTTCTGATGTACTACTAGAATTATGTACCATAGCTCTGTAATGTTCTCCATCAAGTTGTTCCATCGTGTTTAGTATAATCTCAACAATTCCTTTAGATTCTGCTAATAATGTATCTATATCTGATATTTCTGCACTTTCAATAACATTTAAATGAGAATATGCATTTATAAATTTGTATACTTTATTTTTATTTTGAATTTCCTCGTCAGTTGGGAATGCTTAATCTAATAATGATAAAATATCTCCTCTCTGTTTGGGAAACTTAAAGCTTAAAAATGCCTCTAATAATTTTCTACATGCATTTCCGCAATTAAATATCTCTGATTCATTTAGCTCTTTGTCTTTCATTT
The DNA here is from genome assembly GCA_948471115.1 of uncultured Clostridium sp. Lineage (GTDB taxonomy): Bacteria > Bacillota > Clostridia > TANB77 > CAG-508 > CAKPSH01. The sequence goes on along the minus strand of CAOKRJ010000076.1, from coordinate 2,373 downwards.
TATATACAGTATCGAACACATAATCATACTCTGATGTCTGATTTAAAGACTTACCCGCATTTTTTATATCTCCAACCCTTATGCCATTCTCTATGTTAGGTTCAACTTTATATATAGAATAATATTTCTCTGTTTCACCTTCAATTTTCTTTTTCTTCGTTTGAATCCAGTCTCTTATCAATTTAAAAAAATTAAAATTGTGTGTTAATATAAATATCTGTTTACAATTTTCAAATTCATATTTTATACATGAATATGCACTAAATAATTTATTATTATCAAAACTTGATATTGGGTCATCTATTATTACTGTACTATTTTCTATCTTATTATCATTTTCTTTTAGTTTTGTTAAAAAATAAACAAAAGCAATTGCTGTTTTTTCTCCTTCGCTTAATTTATGTGCTTTACCCTTTGTACTTTTTCTAATTATTTCATATCCTTTTAAATCTTTATTAAACTCTAGTCTAAGTTCATCATATCCTAAAAATACATTTAGCTTTTCATTAAATTTTTCAGCCCCCAAAGATTCATTTGATAATGCACTTTCTAATTCCCCTAATCTCTGTTCCTTTTTTTCCAACTTTTGTTTCATATCATCAATTTTATCTTTATTATTTTTATATTCGTTTCTCTTATTTACAATATCTTCATTTTGAAACTCATTTTTTTAATAATACTTTGCTAGTTTAGCTTTTATTTCTTTAGTCTTTTTTTCAAAATTTATACTTTTATCGTTTGTTTCCTTGACATATCGCTCTTGAATCGTTATACAAGAATTGTAATTTTTTATTATCTCTTTTGCTTTCTCTATTTCATTCAATTCTATTTTTTTAAATGGATTATTCTTTTTTTCTTCTATATTTTGCTTTATATTTTTTATAAGTTCATCTAATTTTAACAATTCTTCTACAATATGCTTATTAAGTAATTCTATTTCAGTGCTATTTTCTTTATAAAATGAAGATTTATCAATAATTATTTCATTTTCTTTAATATTGTATATTTCTAATTCTTTTAGTAAATTTTCTAATTCTTGTTTTGTTTTAGAAACTTCATCATTAAAATGTGCTTCTAACTCTTCTATTCTTTCTTTACTTATAACGTTTCCACAAAACTCACAAACTTCATTTTTATATTTTTTATTTAATTCTAATCCCTGACTAACCCAATTAGTAACATCATTATTTTCTCTTAGTCTTTCAATTACATTTGCAGTAACTACCATTGATAATATTTTTTTTATTTTATTATATACTTTTATAAACTTGTCTTCTTCTATATTTTTCTTAGTGTAACTTATTATCTCTTTTTTTTCATTTTTTGCAGATATTATCAATTTATTTATATCTTCTCCTGTTTCAGTATCGTCAGTAATCTCCTTTAAATTTTCTTGATTATTAAGTATATTTTGAACTTTTACTTGGTGAAAATCAAATAAAATACAAAGTTGCAATCATCTTAACAGTATTTACTGGTGTAAGACTTGGTGAACTAATGGGATTAGAATGGAATGATGTTAATTTCAGAGATGGAATTGTAAGTATTAATCGTTCTAGTCAATATTTAGCAGACAAAGGAATATTTACAAAGACACCTAAAACAGAAAGCTCTATCAGAGAAGTAGCAATACCTGATTTTGTGATTTCTTTACTTGAGGAATATAAATTATGGTATGAAGAACAAAAATCGCTCTGTGGCGAATTATGGACTGATTCCAATAGGTTATTTGTGCAGGCTGATGGCAAACCTATGCACCCTTCTACAATAAGCAAATGGTTTGTAAGATATGTTGCACAAATAGGACTACCTGTAATTAACTTTCACGGATTACGACACACAAATGCTACACTTTTAATATCACAGAATATTGATGTAGCAGTTGTAGCAGCAAGACTAGGACATGCACAAATTACAACAACATTTAATTTCTATGTGCATCCTATTATTTCTCACAATAGAAAAGCAGGAAATGTTTTAGAAAACTTGCTACTACCACAAAAACTAGGCTAAAATCTTTTTTCAGATTTCACTAAGGCAAATTAAAAGCCATTAAACTTTTCACGATAAAAAATTAGTAAAAGACTACTAGATAATATTTTAGGTTTCCCATAGTCTTTTACTGAATATTTATTAGAAATATCAACGATTTAGGAGAATTATTTCCTCAACTTTTCCCCAATTTGACATAAGAATGCCATTTTTAAACATTATTGTAAACTGATTGGAGGATATAAAAAATCGCTACAACTTGGATAGCTGTAACGATATATCTTTGGTTGCGGAGCCAGGACTCGAACCTGGGACCTTCGGGTTATGAGAAATTAGAAAAAGTTTTGTTAATAAATATAGTTTTGTGCAAATTGAAAATAA
>CAOKRJ010000075.1 GCA_948471115.1 uncultured Clostridium sp. | reverse complement strand
AGCAAATAGCAATAACTATAGGAGTAATGTGTGTATTATTAACTAGTGGAATTATAGTACAAATAAATACAATTAAAAAGAATTCAATTTCAAATAACATAAGAACATCTAATAATGATTTAAGAGATGAAGTACTAAAATGGAAAGAAAAATACGAAAAAACATATTTAGAATTACAAGAATCAGGGAATAATCTTGAAAAGGTAAGACAAGAAGCAAGTAAAGACAATAACTCATTTACTGAGATGGAACAAGAACTAAAATCTATGAATTCATTATTAGGATTAACAGACTTAACAGGAGAAGGTATAATAATTACAGTAGCAGATAACGAAAATGCAAGTATAAAAGATGAAGATTTATCAGATGAATTAGTACATAACACAGATGTAATAGAATTAGTAAACGAATTAAAAAACACAGGAGCAGAAGCAATCTCAATAAATGGACAAAGAGTAGTATCTACAACTTCTATTGACTGTGTAGGTGCTGTTATAACAGTAAATGGTGTAAAAATAAATTCACCATTTACTATATCAGCAATAGGAAATAGAGAAAGATTAAATGGGATAACAAGACCAGGTTCATACATAGAGATTATGGAGGAATATGGAATAATAGTAGAAGTAAAAAAATCGGCAGAAGTTACAATTCCTAAATATAATAAGGTAATGAATGCAAAATATATGTCAATAAAAAAATAATCAGAGATGGAAGGGTGGATTTTTATATGAATTACAAGACAATGAAATTAAAAATAGATAAAAGTAAACTGCCAGTTTCTATAACCATAGGTATTATGTGTTTTATTATTGTTTATATAATGTGTATTCAATTTAAAACTGCTGGTAGTATCGAAGAATCAAACCTTGAAACTATGAGAGAAAATGAATTAAGAGAGGCACTAGCAAACTGGAAGCTAGAATATGAAGAAGTAAATAAAGAATTACAAAGCAATAAAGATAAAATAAAGGAATATGAAAGTAAGATGGCGTCAAATGAAGAAGCAGGAGAATTATTAGAAGGAGAATACAAAAATGCAAAAATGCTATTAGGGTTAACAGATGTACAAGGTGCAGGAATTATAATAACTTTAACAGACAGTAGTGAGGCAAAATTCACATCTGAAAATTTGATGCATTTAATAAATGAGCTCAACTCAGCAGGGGCAGAAGCAATATCGATAAATGACCAAAGAATAGTATCAATGACCGATATAGTTGATGTTGGTGAATTTATTATGGTAAATGGTAAAAGAGTAACATCTCCTTATACCATAAAAGCTATAGGAGACTCTACATATTTGCAAAGTGCATTAAGTATAAAAAAAGGTTATATAGATGAATATAAAACAGATGGATATACAATATCAATGACAATAGATAATAATGTAATAATAAATAAATATGAAGGTGAAATGACACTAAACTATGTAAAATAGAAAGGATTGATAAAATTGATAGTAATAGCTATAATTCTTGGATGCTTAATAGGTGCAATATTAGGGATTAATGCACCAGTAATATCATATACATATTCAAAATATTTGGCAATAGCAATTATTGCTGCTTTAGATTCAATATTCGGAGGTATATCATCAACACTAAAAGGAAACTTTGATTTCAAAGTTTTTGTATCAGGATTTTTTGGAAATGCAATATTATCAATGTTATTGACATTTCTAGGAGACAAATTAAATGTAGACATATATTTAGCAGCAATAGTAGTATTTGTAAACAGAATGTTTTTAAACTTAACAATAATAAGAAAATATTATATTGAAAAGATATGGACAAAAGAATTAAAAAAAGTAAAATAACTCCTATAATCGAGTAATATCAATACAAACCGATTTTATTACAAAAATATTGCAGAATTATTACAAAAATATTACGAGATTCTATTGACTTTTTTCGAAAAATATTATATTCTTTAGTGCATAGAAATTATATAAAATTGGAGGAGAAAAAATTGGCAATAGGTGATATAATTGTCGGCTTAGATATAGGGACTTCAAAGGTATCCGCTATTGTTGGAGAAGTTAATAATTTTAATCAAATTGAAATAATCTCATCTGTAAAAACAAAATGTGGAGGAATAAAAAAAGGAAAAATTATTGACGAAGATGAAGTTGCTGAATCAATAGCCAAGACAATTCAAAGTGCAGAAGAAGAAGCCAATTTAAAGATAAACTCTGCTTATGTCACAGTTCCAGGTAAATATGTAACAATAGTACAAAACTCAGCAACCAAGGAAGTGAAAGACAAATATGCAGGAATATCAATAAAAGATGTTGGTGCAAGTATGATGTTAGTAAAAGATATAGAAGTGCCAGAAGGAAAAACAATAATAGATGTTGTACCTGAGTGTTTTAGATTAGATAATGGAGAGACAGTCCAAGATCCTGTAGGGGCATTTACAGGAAGTCTCACGGTTGAAGCACAAGTAATATTGTTGGACAAAGAGTATTTGAAAAAAATATCTTCTATATTTAGAAAAGCAGGAATAGAAAAAATAGATGGACTAGTTCCAATAACCCTTGCAGAAAGAAATTTAGTTTTAGACAGAAATGAATTGACAGACAATATTATGTTATTAGACATAGGAGCTGGAAATATAGAAATAGGAGTATTTGAGGGAAACAAATTTGTATACACAAACACTATTCCAGTAGGAGGAGACACAATAACAAAAGATATCTCTTTAGTATTAAATATAAATGAAGAGGAAGCAGACAAATTAAAAAGGCAATATGGACTTGCTCTAAAATCTTTTATAGATAATGACAATGAAATTTTTTTAAGTACATATACAGGAGAAGCAAAAACAAAAACAATAAAAAGTTCAGAGTTAATAGAAATTATTGAAGCAAGAATTGAAGAGATGTTTGCTTTAGTAAATAAAGATATAATGATTCAGGGAATAAAACCTAGAATAAATAATGTAGTGCTAACAGGACAAGGTATAGCAAATATTAATAAAAGTGATGTAGCAGGTAAAATAATATTAAACATTCCTGTAAAAATATCAACAGGAAGGCTAGTAAGTACAATTAGACCAAGCTATAGAACAGCATATGCACTAGTTAGATATATTGCATCAAAGCCATTTGCAAAATCAGTTTCAAGTTCAATAGATACATCAAAAGAAGAAAATATTTTGAAAATGGTTTTTGAAAGAATGAAAGAATTCTTTTATAGTTAATTAGAGGAGGAAAGATAATGTTAGAATATAATGATGAAGAATTAATTAGAGGAAATGAAGGAAGTGCAGTAATAAAAGTAATAGGAGTTGGTGGCGGAGGAAACAATGCTGTAAACAGAATGATTGATGCAGGCATAAAAGGAGTAGAATTCATAGCAGTAAACACAGACAAGCAGGCACTACAAATTTCTAGGGCAGGAGCTAGAATACAAATAGGAGAAAAGATAACAAGAGGATTAGGAGCAGGAGCAGATCCTAATGTTGGAGCACAATCAGCAGAAGAAAGCAAATCAGAAATAGCAGAAGCATTACGTGGAGCAGATATGGTATTTGTCACAGCTGGAATGGGGGGAGGAACAGGAACAGGCGCAGCACCAACAGTTGCAGCATGTGCAAAAGAAATGGGAATACTAACCATAGGAGTTGTTACAAAACCATTCACATTTGAGGGAAAGAAAAGACTTGCACAAGCAGAACGTGGAATAGAGAGTTTAAAAGGAAAAGTAGATACATTAGTAGTAATACCAAACGATAAATTATTACAAGTAATAGACAGAAAAACATCAATAATAGATGCATTTAGAATGGCAGATGATATATTAAGACAAGGTGTACAAGGCATATCAGACTTAATAGCAAATCCAGGACTTGTAAATCTAGACTTTGCAGATGTAAAAACAATAATGTTAGACACAGGAATGGCACATATGGGAATAGGTAGAGCATCAGGAGAAAATAGAGCAGAAGATGCAGCAAAACAAGCTATACAAAGTCCATTACTAGAAACATCAATAGAAGGAGCAAGAGGAGTAATCATAAACATAACAGGTTCAAGTTCTTTAGGGCTACAAGAAGTAAATACAGCAGCAGAATTAGTACAAAGAAGTGTAGACCCAGAAGCAAACATCATATTTGGTACAGTAATAGATGAATCTTTAGAAGATGAATTATTAATAACAGTAATAGCAACAGGATTTATAGATGAAGAACCAAGACAACCATTTTCAAAAATGGGAGTAGACCAAATTGTATCAAAAGCATGGGAACAAAAAGTTAATCCAATACCAACATCAGTTGAAAGTTCAAGTGGTAACTCAGGAGACTTAGACATACCATCATTTTTAAGAAAAAACAAAGGACTAAATAAATAAATTATATAACACATAAAATAGTGGAGCTGATCAGCTCCACTATTTTATGTACATTAGGGATGTAAAATAATGCACATAAATTTGTGCTTGTTGAGATGCAAATTGTTACTAGTTATAAAAAAATTGCTCTAAAAATTTTAATAAAAACTATGAAAAAATGATAAATTATGATATAAAATATAATTAAAAGGATAATAATAGGAGATGAAGACATGAAATAAGTAGGAAAAAAGGACGAAAACGTAGAATATAGAAAAAGACCAGGAGAATATGCAATTGAGGTAGGTTCATACATTTTTGCAGAAAATCATGGATATTTTGAAATAGATGAAATGACAGGAAAAACAATAAAAGTAAAAAGAATACATATAGATTAATAGAAACTTTAAAATAAATAAAGATTAGAAACGAGAAATACTTTAGTGCTTAGGAGGAATAATAGTAAAATGAAAATAATACTAGCATCACAATCACCAAGAAGAAGAGAACTTCTGGATTTATTAAAAATTAAATATGAAATAATGCCAAGTATGGTAGAGGAAACATTAGAAGAAGGGCTTTCAATAATAGAACAATCGAAAAGATTAGCTTACATAAAAGCAAAAGAAATCTTTAATAAAACAACAGGAGACAGGATAATAATAGGTTCTGACTCAATGGTAATAAAGAAAGGCAAAATTTATGGAAAGCCAAAAGATGAACAAGATGCAATACGTATGATACAAGAATTAAACAATTCATCACATCAGGTAATAACAAGTTTATGCGTAATGATACAAGATAATGGACAATTTAAAGAGTATTTAGATTACGATATAGCTAAAGTATATTTAAATGATATGACACAAAATGAAATTGAAAAATGGGTAAAGGAAGGAAAAGCACTAGATAAAGCAGGAGCATATGCAATACAAAGTGAATTTTGTATCTACGTAAATAAAATAGAAGGAAACTATACAACAATAGTAGGATTACCAATGCATAAATTATATGATGCAATAAAAGAATATATATCTTTGTAATAATATATTGATAATAGAAAGTTTGTGTTTGTTGGAGGGGGATATGTTTATAATTTTGTATAAATTAAAAAACATATAATCCTCCCTACAAACCCAATTTACATTTATAATGCGATAACTATAAATAATAGTATTCCCAGAAATTACCACTATAAAAATAAAAAAAACTAGTTGACAATAATTAAGAAAGATGATATGATAATATAGACGCTGATGAGAGCAACATAATATCAAAAAGTGTATATTGAATATA
>CAOKRJ010000074.1 GCA_948471115.1 uncultured Clostridium sp. | reverse complement strand
AAGAAATAAATCAAAGAAAAGATAATGGAATAAAGAAGCGATTAAGATATGCAAAGTTCCCAATAAAAAAGTATTTAGAAGACTTTGATAGAAAACTATATAATCCAGAGTTTATCAAAGAATTTGATGAACTGGAGACATTAGAATTTATAGATAAAAAAGAAAATATAATTTTAGTTGGAACACCAGGAGCAGGAAAAACGCATTATTCAATAGGATTAGGAATTAAAGCATGTATGGAAGGAAAAAGTGTATTATTCATATCAGTTCCAAATTTAATTATAGAATTAAAAGAAGCAATGAGCAAGAGCCAATTAACAGCTTACAAAAGAAAATTTGAAAAATACGATTTAGTAATATTAGATGAACTTGGATATGTTTCATTTGATAAAGAAGGTTGTGAAATATTATTTAATTTATTATCAAATAGAAATGATAAAGGTTCAATAATAATAACAACAAATCTAACATTTGATAGATGGGAAGAAATATTTAAGGATGCAATGCTTACAGGAGCAATGGTAGATAGATTAGCCTATAAAGCTCATATGCTAGACCTTTCAAGAGATGTAAGTCATAGATATGAAGAAACTGTTTCTTGGAAGAATAGTAAAATATGTAAATTTTATAGTTGAAAAAGTGGTCCGTTTTTCAATTATAAAATGGTCCATTTTTCACTTGAAAAATACATTTTTCTTTATCACTTTTTATATCTTCAAATATACTTACTACTACGCTAGCATGTGAATATTTACATAGTAAATCATATAAATCAATAATCAATTTTTTTCTCTCTTTATTAGTAGTATCATAAAATAATGTTGGAGATATCTCCTTCAAATGTTTTGCAAACTTATGCAATAGTGTGTTTATTATTGTATGTTTTCTTGTTAGTTGAATATCATTATTTGATAATACTATAAACTCATTAAATACTTCATCAAGCTCAATCATAATAGCCATTATAATATATTCCAAAGTCGCTCTTAGTAGAGAATTAGCATCTACAAAATTATACTTTTTTAAATTCATATTTGCATTTTTTATTGTATTACTAGCTTGAAGTAGCAAACCTAAAGACTCTCTATGCTTAACATTAGATTTTTCTAGTTTTTTCAAACTCTTTTGGCAATTTCTATTCAGTTTATCTATAAATTTTTGTTTTATAGTTTTGTCTATATTTTCTTGAGTTAATTCCATATTATCACCTTTTCTGTATTTCCTTTTATTCAAATGTATTATATCTATCTTGTTCTTTTTCTTCTCTTTGTCTTCTTTCTATTTTTTCTCTTAAGTTTTTTTCCAATAAAATTCCTAACTTTTTTATTTTCCTGTCTTCATGTTCTTCCAACTCTTTTGCTAAACTAATTCTTGTTTCTAAAACACTAGAATACTTATCACTCCATGATGTTGGATATATTTCTCGTATTAAATTTTTTACTATATCTTCATTTTCTATTAATTCTCAAAGAAATGCCTACTTATTTTCTTCCATTTATATATATCATCTATTTTCTCGATAGGTTCTATAAGAGATGATATCTCTTTAGCCTTTTTATTTTTTTCTAACCACTGTATCAATAAATCTTCATCAATTAGGTTAATGATATTTTCATGATAGCCATAACCTCTAACAAAATATCTTATTTTATATTCTTCTATATTTTTATTAGAAAATAGTTTATTTAAAAATTCTATAGGATATAATTCTATTAAAGGCTTTAATATATAACTATATTCATAGTAAGAAATTCCTTTTTTCTCAATAAGTTGTATAAACTTATCAAAAATTTGTATTGCTGACTTTTTACTATCTTTATTATTAAAACTCCACTCTACTACTTTTCCTAATTCATAATCTAAATGTTCGTTTAATTTATTTCTGTTTGTATAATTCAAACTAACAATAAAATCTCTCGAATATTCATCTAACTTTTTGTCTTTTCTTTTATTCCAATATAAATTATGTAATATACAAATAATTATATTTTCAGAATCATTATTTTGAGGAAATAGCTTTAGAATTTCTATTATATCTAAAATACTAACACTCGCTAATGCAAATTCTATCCTTGAGTAATATTCAATTGGAGCAATTTTCATTGATAATGCTTTTTTTAGTCTTTCCACATCTGATTGTTTTAATTGATATCCAAATTGTATTTTTGGATAATATTTATTATATTTCTTATTTTGTAATATTTCATCTAAGACTTTATCTGCTTGTCCTTTCTCATTCATCAATGCTAGATAATCTGATATTATTTCTAAATATATTTCTCTATTATCATCTTTAATATTATCTAAAAGAAAATATATTAATTCATAATTATCATTAACTTTTTCGAATAACCCTTTAGTAAAATCAATCATTCTATACAAATTACAATCATTATTTATTTTTAATAAATTTTCTTTAATACTTTTTTTGTTGGCTCCTATATCATTTCCTAATTCTTTCACTACATTATGAATTTTATCTTCATTTTCAGTTATATCCTCTAATTCCCAATAAATACGCTTTCCTTTGCTTAAAAATACTTTTATTTTATCATCTATTGTTTTAGGTAAACATTTCTCTTGTAATTTATTCATTCTTTCTAACATTTCTTGTGGTACTTTTTCTATATCAAAATGTTTAATTACACCAATAGATATCCATATTTGTGACCATGTTTCATCGTTCAATATATTTTCAACTATCTTTTCTAGTTCATTGTAAAAACCTTGTGATGCTAAATTTCTAAAATTATTTGATAAAATCTCTTTTATTTCTTCTCTCAAAATATTCTTTTCCATTAATTCTTTACAATATTTAAAAATAGATGTGTACCAGTCTTTGTACTCTTTATTTGTTTTTGGGTAATATCCATAATCTCTTTTTCTTGATGTACTTTCATCTATAATCTGTCCTAAGAATCCTCCTGTTTCTAATAACTCATCTATCAATTTTATTGCTATATCATTTTTTATTTTACATGAGTCATTTATAAGTGAATCTACTACTTTTAATCGTTCATCGATGGGAGCATGTGTTCCAGATAATATTACATGAAATAATTTATATAAAATATCTCTTATAGAATTATAGTTTTCACCATTTTTTTCAGATTGTGCGAATTTAACTAATAACATTGTAGCCCTATAAAAAAGATTTGAATCGTAAGCTATATATGCTAATATTATTGCCCATTCATAATATTTATCATTTTTTCTAGTAAAGAAAGTATCTTCTCTTACTTGTTCTATCTTATAAAGTATTTTTTCAGGACTAATTACTTTGATACAATTTAATATTCCCATTTGGTGTTTATCTATATTTTCAAAATCAATATTATCAAGATATAACTTTGCTATATTGATAGTATATTCTCTATTATGTAAAAATCTTAACCTTTTAAAAAATGATAATTCTAATCGTTTTGAATTTTTTATTTCATTAATTATCACTTCTTCTGGAAAAGTACTTAATAATTCATCTGCAAGTCTATTTGAAATAGCATGTGGTAGAACTGCTCTCATATTTCCACGTTTTTGTATTATTTGTCTTTTATTTAATTCATTTACCTGCTTAATTAGCTCAATAGGATTTTTTCCTATTATTTTTCCTAATATATTTAATTCGTTATTATAATCATCTCTATTAAACTCTATATTAAAAGATATAAATATTGAACATATTTTTCCTACGTCAAGTAAATCTTGGTTTTCTTGATTATCTTGAAAAAATAATCTTTTAAATATTCCTTCAGACTTTAATGTCCCTATACTTTCATTTCTGTCAATAGTTTTAGCAAGATATCTTGCAATTCTAAAATTACCATCAGAGCATTTAACAATCGTTTCGATATTAGAATCTTCTATATAATTAAAATCCCTTTTTAGTAACTTTCTAATGGTATTATCCGACGAAGTATCTAAATAGTAATTATATGATTCAATGTTCATATCTTCTTTCACATCATATTCAATTGTAAGCATACTTAACTTACTACTTATATTGCAAACAAATTCAGCTAATTTGTTATGTAGTTCCTTATCACAATTATCAATAACCAATATTACATTTTCTTGCAAAGCAATGAGTTCTTGTATAAAAGCTATTGGTACTGGATTCGGTTCATTTCCAATGTCACAATATATTACTTTTTCTTTAAATAATGCATTATTTCCAATATTTTTATCAAATAATGCCTGTGCAAATCTAGTCTTTCCAACACCAGACAACCCTGCTAATCTAACAGCTTTTCGTTCTTTTGATAATAATTTTCTTATTTCATTAATACCTTCAACTATTGTTCTTTCATTTTCTTTGTTAAAATTATCTTTATGTAGAAAAATTTCTTCATCTATTATAAATTCTTTTTCATCTTCAGTTGGATTAGACCAATTATAATAGTTATTCCATCCCATTGTTCTTTTTCTTATTTTATCATTAACCCATATAATTATTGCAGGAAATTGTTTTACCCATGTAGCAATTCTTTTGCTATCATAAAAATCTACTTTAATATTTTGTTTCTTGTCTATTGAAGATAACAAATCTCTCATATATGTTATTCTTTCGTTTTTTCTTTTATCTGATAAAGAATCCCCACTACAAGCAATTATATACGCACCATTTAATTTTACTAATTCTTTAATACTTTCTTTAATTTTTCCATCCTTGTTTAGCATCTCTTTTTTTATCGATGACTTTGGCATAGTTGTTTTTTTTACTTGAAAAATCGTATTATTCCTTGGGACCGACCAATTGTCATTAAATTCATCTGTTGATTTTACTCTAACATCCACTCCACCATCTGATTCATCTTGATTTCCACCATATGTTACACAAATAGTATCAATATTATTTTTATGAAGAGTTGCTTCACATAGCTTACCTATTAATTCTCTTAAATCTGTATCATTTAATTCCTTTATATCTTTATCAGTTATATCATTTATCACTACTTTCACCCCATTTTAATAAAAGCAAAATAATCCTGCATTATTATACATTCATATTTTGCTTTCTTTCGTTTATTTTAGATTCAATTCAATCTCATTGCCTTCATCTTTCACTTTGACAACTTTGCTGAAATCTTTTGCACCTATATGAGCATAATAATTTCCTCCATCAATATAACACGATTCACATTTACAGGATACTAAATCATGTACACTTTTTGATTCAATTATGTCTCCACATAACAAACATTTTATTTTCATAATTATACCTCTTCAAGTTATCCCTTTCGTTTATCTGTATTTTATCACATTTTTTACAAGTTTTCTACATATCCTTGTCTATTTCCACAATTTCCTGTATAATATGCTCAAAGGAGAATATTATGGATAATTTACCTTATATAAAAAACTCAAAAGAATCAATTGCACAATATGCTCTTAATTTAAAAGAGAAAACATTTAAAGATGTTTTATTAAATGACCCTAATATTACAGATGAAGATAGAGCTGTGTTATTCGAATATTATAACAATCCTAGGTCAAAAGGCTCCTTAGGTCAATTAATTGAAAAACATTTTTTCTTTTATGATATTAATAGCAAATCAGAAGCTGATTTTAATGAGGCTGGAATTGAATTAAAAGTTACTCCTTATACTGTGAAATCAAATGGAGATTTAAGAGCCAAAGAAAGACTTGTACTTACAATCATTAACTATATGAAAGATTATGAAGAAGAAA
>CAOKRJ010000073.1 GCA_948471115.1 uncultured Clostridium sp. | reverse complement strand
TCTATTGCTTTAGATATAGAATTAAAAGAAATGTACAGTTTTGGAAGATTAAATCCATATAATCCTTTTTGGGCTGGATTCGTACATGAATATATAGATAAAGGAACATTCAAAAGATTCTATAAAACAAGAGCAAAAGTATATTCTTTAGAAGTAACAGAAGAACAATATAAATCTATAAAAAGTAATATATATCAAATTAAAAATAATAAAGAAAATTATAAATTTAATATTATTGGGTTATTTGCAGCAGGATTTCATAAGAAAATAGAAAAAGAAAAATTTTTTTATTGTGCTGAATTTGTAAAATATGTAATGGAGAAGGCTGATATAAAAACAGATTTACCAGATATAGTAAAACCAGAAGATTTCAAAAATATAAAAGAATTACAAGAAATATATGGTGAATTACTTAGAAAATATCAATCTCCTAAAATAAATGTAGTAGAATTAATAAGAAATAATTTATTAATATACACAAATAAAAAAGAAGGGATTATATGAGCAGAAAAAATAAAGTAAAGATATTTAAAATATTATTAATGGCAGTAGTTTTAACATTATTTATAGGAATAACAATATATCTATTTCCAGTAATGAGAAATTTATGTACAGTAAAGGCTATATATTAAAGGGAGAGAACTGATATGAATTTTAAAAGTTTTATAAAAGATGAAATACTTTTGACTATCTTACTATTATTTGGGATTATTACAATAGAAATATTTTTAATTCCCTACCCATTTGTAAATTTCATAAAAATATATATTCCAGTTACTATAATATTTTTATATATAATAGGAATTTCTATAGAATATTCTATGAAGCGAAGATTTTATAAAGGTTTAGAAGATACTTTAAATAACTTAGATGACAAATACCTAATTAGTGAAATTATAAAAGAACCAAGTTTTATGGAAGGTAAAATATTAAAAGACTTATTAGAACAAATTAATAAATCAATGGTGGAAAATGTAAATTTATATAAGTATAAACAAGAAGACTATAAAGATTACATCGAATTATGGATTCATGAGATAAAAATACCAATAGCAGCAAGTAAAATGATAGTAGAAAATAATAAAAATGAAGTTACAAAAAGTATAGATGAAGAACTAAACAAAGTGGAAAATTACATAGAACAGGTTTTATATTATGCAAGGAGCAATACAGTAGAAAAAGACTACTATATAAAGAAAGCAATTTTAAAAGATATTGTAAATGAGAGTATTAAAAGAAACAAGAATGTGTTAATACACGAAAGGATATATATAAATGTTCACGATTTAGAATTAGAAGTAAATACAGATAATAAGTGGATAGTATTTATATTAAATCAAATTATTCAAAATAGTATAAAATATAAAAAACAAAATGATAATTCAGAGATTGAAATATATGCAAAACAAAGAAAAGAAAATGTCATACTTTATATTAAAGATAATGGAATAGGAATTAAAAAAGGAGAAATTACAAGAGTATTTGAAAAGGGCTTTACAGGAACAAATGGAAGGCTAATAGGTAAAAAATCTACTGGAATTGGATTATATTTATGTAAAAATTTATGTAATAAATTAGGAATAGCAATAGAATTAAATTCAATTCAATATGAAGGAACAGAAATATGCATAGTATTTCCAAAAAGTAGTTATATTGATATAAAATAGAGTTGCTATCCTGTTTTTTGCAGGGTAGTTTTTAAACTTAGAAAAACATTACGAAAATGTAAGGTTAGTGTAATGAAAATCGATAGGAACTATACAAAAAATGTTTTATAATAATATTGAATTGAAGGGAGTTTTTATAATGGAAAAAGTATTAGAAGTAAAAAGCATAGAGAAATACTATGGGAACAAATCAAATCTAACAAAAGCAATAGACAACATTAGCTTTACAATAGAAAAAGGAGAATTTGTTGGAATTATGGGAGCGAGTGGATCAGGAAAAAGTACACTTCTAAATGTAATTTCAACAATAGACAGAGTAACAGCAGGACATATTCTAGTTAATGGAGAGGATATTACAAAACTAAAAGGAAACAAATTAAATAAATTTAGGAGAGAAGAATTAGGATTTATTTTTCAAGATTTTAATTTATTGGATACTTTAACGGCATATGAAAATATAGCTTTAGCACTAACAATTCAAAAAGTAAATGCAAGAGAAATTGATAAAAGAGTAAATGCAATTGCAGAAAAGTTAGGAATTAAAGAGATTCTTAAAAAATATCCTTATCAAGTATCTGGAGGACAAAAACAGAGAATTGCATCAGCAAGAGCAATTATAACAAATCCTAAATTAGTATTAGCAGATGAGCCAACAGGAGCATTAGATTCAAAGTCAGCTAGACAATTACTAGAAAACTTTGAATTTTTAAATCAAAAGATGAGTGCTACTATTCTAATGGTTACACATGATGCTTTTACAGCTTCTTATGCAAATAGAATTTTATTCATCAAAGATGGGAAAATCTTTAATGAAATAATTAAAGGTAATGACACAAGAAAACAATTCTTTGAAAAGATAATTGAGGTGCAAACACTTCTTGGAGGTGATTTGAACGATGTTATTTAAGCTATCTTGGAATAATATGAAAAAAAGTATAAAAGATTATAGTATATACTTTTTAACATTAGTATTAGGTGTTGCAATTTTCTATATGTTCAATTCAATAGATAGTCAACAAGCAATGCTACAAGTATCACAATCACAAAGAGAAATAATAAAATTGATGATTTCGATGCTTGGTTTTGTATCAGTATTTGTAGCAGTTATATTAGGATTGCTAATTGTATATGCTAATAATTTCTTAATTAATCGAAGGAAAAAAGAATTTGGAATTTATATGTCTCTTGGAATGGGAAGAAGACAAATATCAAAAATTATACTAATGGAAACAATATTTGTTGGAATCATTTCACTTGTCATAGGAATAGTTGTAGGTGTATTTGCATCACAATTTATGTCAGTATTAGTTGCAAAAATGTTTGAAGCAGATATGAGTGAATTTCAGTTTGTATTTTCTAGTGATGCTTGTATAAAAACTTGCATTTATTTTGCAGTAATGTATGTCGCAGTAATGATTTTTAATACATTTACTGTTTCAAAATATAAACTAATCAATTTATTAAATGCACAAAAGAAAAATGAAAAAGTAAAAATAAAGAATCCATTTCTTTGCATATTAGTATTTTTGTTAGCAATAACAATGTTAGGATATGCTTATTGGAAAGTAACAGCAGATGTAAATAGTTTAAATACAGCAGATAAACTATTACCACCAATACTTATGGGAATAGTTAGTACAGTATTAATTTTCTGGTCTTTATCAGGTTTTATAATACAAATAGTTCAAAAAATGAAAAATACATATTTAAAAGGTACAAATATGTTTGTATTAAGGCAAATTAACAATAAAATTAACACGATGGTAGCAAGTATGAGTGTTATATGCTTAATGCTATTTATGACAATATCAATACTTTCTTCAAGTTTAGCATTAAGAAATACAATGGGAAGAGAATTAGTAGAAATGACACCAGTAGACTTAAACTTATATAAAACTGCCAATTTACCGGAAAGTTATATGAAATACGGAAGAGAAGTAAAAACAACTGAAGCACAAAGAGAAGATTCAAGACATTCTATTAAAGAAACATTAAAAAATAATGGACTAGATATGAATGTATTAAAAGATATCGTAGAAATACCAATCTATGCAAGTAAAAACCTAACTTGGAATGACTTTTTTGGAAGCAAACTAGAAAAGGTAAAAGCAAAATTCCCTATGCTTGCGTATGATACAGCAGAAGAAATTGTAAAAATATCTGATTATAATAAAATAGCAAAATTATATGGAATAGACCAATATGAACTAAAAGATGATGAATATATTATACTTTGTGATTTTACTAGTATGGAAGAAGTAAGAAATGAAGCATTAGCAGATGGAAACAATTCTTTAACAATCGCAGGAAAACAATATAAATCAAAATATAATGAGTGCAAAAGTGGATTTATATTAATGTCAACAAGTCATACTAACACAGGAATTATATTAGTACCAGATAATTGTCCTTTAACAGATGATATGAAAGAAATGTTTTTACTAGTTGCAAATTACAATGCAAGTACAGATGAGGAAAGAGAAAAAATAGAAGATATGTTCACAAGTGGTGATTCAGGATTTATACAAAATTTAGCTAATAATGGACTAGAAATAGATGGTTTTACAAAAACATCCTTAATAGAAGCAAGTGTAGGAATAGCTGCAATAGTAACGTTTATAGCAATTTATTTAGGAGTAATATTCCTAATTGCAAGTTCAGCAATATTAGCACTAAAGCAATTAACAGACAGTTCAGATAATAAACAAAGATATACTATTCTAAGAAAAATTGGTTGTGATGAAAAAATGATCAATAAAGCACTATTTAGGCAAATTGGAATATTCTTTGGAGTTCCACTTGTACTTGCTATAATACATTCTATATTTGGAATACAATTTGCAATAAAATTTATGTCAGGCTTGGCAAGTGAGAAAGATTTATTACCATCAGCAGTGGCAACAGTAGTTATTATAGGAGTTATATATGGGGCATATTTCTTGGCTACATACTTTGGAAGTAAAAACATCATTAAAGAGGAGGAATAGATATGTTTGGAATCTTTAAAATGATATTTTTAGGTATCATAACTCTAGTAATAATATTATGGATTACAATTTTTGATATAGGAATAGGGGAAAATCCAAAAGACAAAATGATAAACATTTATGATTCATTTATTCAAAGTTTTGACACAGCAGGTTTAACAAGTAGTTGGAAATTAAAAGGCAAAAGAAAATATGGAGTAGATAAATATGTTGGAACATATATAGCAAATTATGATAATTATTTAGGCGAAGAAACAATATTTGGTGGAACTGCATTAAATAGAAAAAATGGAGATCATATAAAACTAAAAATAAAAATCGAAAGAGAAAGTGGTAATATCAATATAATTGCTAAACTAGGAAATAATGAGACTACTTTAATAAATGATACAGGAGAATATGAAGATAATATATATGTTGAAGGAGTTAGTTATTACTTAACTATAAAATTAGATAATTTCAAGGGAAATATTGATATTATAGCAGAGTAGGAGGAGATTAAATGATATAGGATACAATATACTTTAGTAAAAAAGGAGAGATGTAGGAAGCATGGCAAAAGGCACAGTTCTTATCATAGTAAGAAACAAAGACAATATTGCAAAAAATATTAAGAAAAAAACAAAATTTAAGATAGATATTTTAGAAACTGCTATAGATAAAGAAGAAATAAAAGGAATTAATGCGAAAGCTAATGGAGAATATGATTATATCATTTTTTATGAAGAGGTCAAATATTTAGTGGAGTTGAAGAATTATATACCATTAAACTACACTAAAAAGAATCAGATATTTATTAATGAAATATTATTAAATCCTATTATAATAAGTAATATAGAATATACAATAAATAGTAAAGAAATAATTGAAATAGGAGTATTAGTAAAACATATTATAAGAAATGCAATACAAAAAGAACAATTTAATTTTGAAGAAGAAGTAGAAAAGATAAGAAATTTTAATAGTTATAATGAAGAAATAATTAAAACATTTAAAACCAGATTATATAAAATAATAGAGAAACATTATAGCCAAAATAGTTTCTTTAGAACCTTGAAATATAAAGTAAATAGAGATAAAATTATAAAAGATTCTATGTATAAAGTATTAAAAAATATTGAAAAAGATATACAAAAAAACACTAATAATCAATTAGTGTTCAAAGAATTTTTCGGTATCATCATATAATGTATCAAGGCTAACATTTAGAGCCATAGAAAATGGCTTTAATCTCGAAATCTTTAATGAGTCTCTTATTATTTTCTATTTTACATTAAAAAAAGTATTCTAATAATACTAAGTTAGAATATGAAAAATATAATTACGATAATTTATTTAAGAAAATGGTTCAAAGTGAAATTGTAACGCCAGTTGCTTTAGTAGAGTATAAAGAAGGATTTTTTACCAAAATTATCAATAGAATTAAAAGTTTTTTAAGAATATAAAAGCTATAAACTAAGAAAGGGAGAATATAAGATAATGAATGAAAAACGAAGATCTAAGATATTAGTAATATATTAAAAAGGAGCGATGTTAATTACAAAGTTTTGCTCATTTGGTGAATTTTTAGGCTATATATGAAGATACTTAAATAAAAATATAATTTATGAAATACAAGGAGAAAATTTATGGCAAGAGTATTAAAAAGCAAGGAATTAGTAAATACAAGATTAGCAACTAATTATGGTGGTTGGATGTATTGTGATA
>CAOKRJ010000072.1 GCA_948471115.1 uncultured Clostridium sp. | reverse complement strand
AAAGAAGGATACACATTTACAGGTTGGACAGGAACAGGAATAGATACAGAAACAAAAGAAGTAACAATAGCAAGTGGCTCAACAGGAAATAGAGTATACACAGCAAATTGGCAAATAAGGACAGATTTAAACTATATAGTAAACTATTTGGAAAAAGATACAAATAAGATATTAAGTGAGCAAAAAATACAAGAGAATCAGACATTTGGAAAAACAATAAGATCAATAGATGAGATTATTGAAATACCTGGATATAAATATGAAAGTGCAGACAAAGAATTTTTAGAAGTAACAACAGGAGATAATATAATTAATATATATTATAGTTTGAAACAATCACAAGTAATAGTACATCACTATATTTATAATCAAGAAGCAGAAACAGAAATTAGTAAATATACAACTACAAAATTAGTAGAAGACGAAATAAAAAAGGGTATAGAAGGACAAGATTATACAACAAATAAATCAACTAAAGTACCATTAAATTATACTTGCATAGATGAAAGACCACAAGGATATATGGGAACAATGACTGGTGAAGAAATAGAAGTAAGTTACTATTACAGTCTAACAACACCATCAATTGAAAATAATATAATATTATCTGCAACTGTACCTACAAATACACAAGATACAGATGTAATATTAACCAAAGAAGATGGAGTAGTGACATATAACATTAGATATACTAGCCAAATAAATAACTATATAGGAAAAGCAAAAATAGAGATAGTAGATACATTACCAGCTAATATAGATATAGATAAATCTGAATTAGCGGGAGGTAAATACGACAAACAAAATAATACAATAACCTGGATAGAACAAATTGATAATATTAATACATTTAAAAATGGAGACTATACAAAAGATATTACAAAACAAATTGAAGTTGTATACAAAGATCAAAATGTAACACAAGACTTAATAAATACAGTGGCAGGAAAAACAACAACATATTATCCAGAAGGACACCTAGATAAAGCTGGAGAAATAATTGCTGAAAATAGTGAAACAGCAAGTAAAGAAGTGAAGCAAGATTACAAATTGAACTTTAGATTAATGAAAGTTTGGGATGACAATGAAAACTTGAAAAATAAACGCCCAGAAAGTGTAACAGTAGATATAAGAATAATGCCAAATGATAAAATACTTTCAAAAGAATTAAATGAAGAAAACAACTGGTCATATGAAGAAATAGGGTTAGCAAAATACAATAAAGCAGGTGAAAAGATAATATACGAAATAACAGAAAGAGAAACAAATGAAGGAGATTTAGAATATTACGAAGAAGCTAACATAAAACAAACAGAGACTCAAAACGAAGATGTAACAAACTATACAGCAACAATAACAAATTCATATAAACAGATTAATTCAGATTTAAATACAGAAATAACAATAGAAGGAAAAGAAGAAATACAAACAAAAGAAGAGTTAGAATATACAATAAACATTAAATCACAAATAGAAGATTATATAGGAGAAGGAAAAGTAACAATAGAAAAAAGGCTACCATATGAAATAGATTTAGAAAAATCTGATATAGGAGATGGAACATATAATAAAGAAGAAAAACTAATAACTTGGGAATTCAATTTACCACATATTAATACTAATACTGAAAGAATGATAAAACTATTATCTGTCGAAGGTGAATACAATCAATCTGGAGCATATATAATAGATATAACTAAACAAGTAAAACTAACATATAAAGAAATAGACTTAGAGCAAGAAAAAATTGAAACAGAAATAAGAGCAAAAATAGAGTTATATGAGACAGAAGAAAAAGATGAAAAAGTGCAAAAATTTAGCACAAACATAAATATACCAGGAAAAGTAACAGTAAAATACATAGACAAAGAAACTGGAAATGAAATAGCTGAAAAACAAGAAATAGTAGATAAAATAGGAAAAGAATATAGAACAGAAAGTAAAGAAATAAAAGGATATAAATACATAGAATCTACAAACAATGAAACAGGAAAAATAAAAGAAGAAGAACAAGAAATAATCTACTATTATGAAATTGTACCAATAGAAATAACAGTAAAATACCAAGACAAAGAAGGAAAAAAATTAGCAGAAGATGTATTAATAGAAGGAAAATTGGGAGAAACATATAAAACACAACTAAAAGAAATTGAGAACTATAAATATGTAGAGGTAAAAGGAAATCCAGAAGGGACAATAACAAATAATGAAACAATAATCTATGTATATGAAAAAATCTTAAATGGAATATTAAATGTAAAATACATAGATATAGACACAGAACAAGATATCACCTATCAAGAGGGTGAAGAAGAAAAGACATATTCATATCAAATTGTTGGAAGTGTAGGAGATAACTATGTAACAGAAGAAAGGGAAATTCCATATTATATATTAGTAAAAAGTGCAGAAAATAAGAATGGAAAGCTTGCAGAAAAAGAAAACACAGTAGTATACAGCTATAGAAAACTTAAATTTAATTTCTCAGTAGAAAAAACTATAGAAGATATTAAAATAAATGGACAAAGTATAAAAATAACAGACAATAAACTAGCAAAAATAGAAATAAAATCAGGAGAAATAAAAGATACTGAATTAACTGTAAAATATAATATAAAAGTAAAAAATGAAGGAGAATTAGCAGGAATAGCCAAAATATTAGAAACTGTACCAGAAGGTTATGAGATGTTAGAAACTCCTAAATATTGGAAATTATATACAGAAGGAAAAGTATCGAGTGAAGTAGAATTAGATGTTGGAGAAAGTAGAGACTTAGAATTAACTGTAAAATGGATAAATAAAGAGAAAAATTTAGGCTCAAAATCAAGTGCAGCACAAATAATAGAAACAATAAATACAGCAAATTATGAAGATACCAATATAAAAGATGACAAATCAGAAACTACAGTAATAGTAAGTATAAAAACAGGAGAAAAAGTAAGCATAATAATAATTATTATGATAATAATATCACTAGGAATATGTACTTATATAACAATTTCAACAATGAGAAGAAAAAATCCAGATATGAAAGAAATAAAATTCTTAAAGTAAAATAATAAATGTTTTCCAATGAAACAGCCTTTTCCGTAAGAAAAACGACAAAATATTACAAAGAAGAAACATAAACTTAATAAACAAAAAATAAAATATGAAACAAAGAAAATCCGTAATATGAGCGGATTTTCTTTGTTTTATATAGCAAAAAATGCTATTTACAAAGCATACAATACTAAATATAATATATAAAGAAATAGTAAAAAATAAAGAGAAGGGAATTAGAAATGAACCAAATGTGGAAAGTAAAGAGCAAAAGCCTTGAAACCATTGGTACTGTAACACACACACACACACACACACAAGTACGATTAGAAGATATAAAAAACTTGTGTCGATACAAAATACTAAAAACTCTAATAAAAACCAAAACTGTACCAAGAAATACACATTTAGTTATTACAATTATGTCAATTTATTTAATGTAAAATTATATAGAAAGACAAAAACAACAATTAATGTAGAATGAGAAAAGGGGAAACAATATGGTTAAAAAGAAGAGTTTTAAGTATATAAGTTTAATAATTTTAGCAATTATAATTATTGTAATAATAATAATTAATGTAAGAAAAACAGAAATATATGCGGCAGATGCAGTAGTTGATAATTTGACATATAAATATACAGATTCATCAAAAACGTTAGCTATTACTGGCTCAGGGACAGTAACTAAAAATTGGCAAAGTCATGATACTTTAAGTAGTTATAAAGGAATAGTAGAAAACGTAAAAATAGCAAACACTGTAACAGGTATAGAAGAATCAGCATTTGAAGGATGTACAGCATTAACAACAGTAACTTTTAATGCAACAGCAAGATGTACAAAAATAGGAAACAATGCATTTAAAGGATGTACATCGTTAACTAATATAAAAGATGGAACTACTAATAATAGAATACCAAAGTCAATTACAGAAATAGGACAAAGTGCGTTTGAAAATTGTACTTCTTTACAAACAATTACAATAAATAATTCACCGACAATAGGGACAGATGCTTTTAGTAATTGTAGTCCAACATTAGTAGTGAAAATAACATCTGCACAAGCAACAACATATCCAATTTCTCAAGATGGAATATATAAAATAGAGGCACATGGAGGAAAAGGTGGAGATGTTTCTGTGACGTATGGTGATGATAAACGAACAGGTACAGGAGCCAAAGGTGGTAAATCAATAGGATATATACAATTGAGCAAAAATGATGAATTGAAAACAGAGATTTACGCTGGAGGAAGTGACGCAAGCAAAAGTAAGAATAGTGTGACAACCAAAGGTGGTGCTGGAGGAAAGGGTATAGGAATAAAATTAGGTGAAAGTACAGAACCATTAATTGCAGCAGGTGGTGGAGGAGGTCCAGGTGGGGTCAGAGTATGCCCAATCAATAGTGAGTTCCATGGTTCTTTTATAGCCAAGACAACACATGAAGCCGGTAATGACTGGTCTGATACAACGGGTATGAACGCCGTTGGTTACGAGTATTCAGTGGACGAGACTGGATGTGGGTCACGGTCAAGCAGCATTGGTTAGCGGTCGGTGGTGGTGGTGGATATCCTGTGGGTGGAATGACTGACAAAGGCGCTTTACAGGGTGCACGGTTATGCAGGTGCGTGCTACGTTTCAGATTCAGTGTTTGGAACTAAAGAGTTAACTGAAAAAGGTACAAAATCATATGGAGCAAGTGTATATAATGTGACTACAATGGTAATAACCAGAATGAGTGATCCACAAGTACCAAAAAATACACTAACAGTAAATCCAAATGGAGGAACCTGGAACTCATCAACAGAACAACAAACATTTAGTTTAGATGAAGGAGGAACAAAAGAAATAGATGTACCAACGAGACCAGGATATGTATTTGATGGTTGGACAAAAACAGGAGCAGGAAGTAGCATGAATGGAACAACATTCACAATGGGAACAGAAAATGCAAGTTTAACAGCAAAATGGAAACAATTATATACATTAACAGTAAATCCAAATGGAGGAACATGGGATTCATCGACAGGGCAACAAACATTTAGTTTAGTAGAAGGAGGAACAAAAACAATATCTGTACCAACCAGAACAGGATATGTATTTAATGGCTGGACGAAAACAGGAACAGGAAGTAATTTATCCTCAACATCAACAACAGAGCAAGTAACATTTACAATGGGAACAGAAAATGCAAGTTTAACAGCAAACTGGAAAGCAATACGAAAATTAACAGTAAATCCAAATGGAGGAACATGGAATTCGTCAACAGACCAGAAAACATTTGACATAGTAGAAGGAGGAACAAAAGCAATAGCAGTACCAAGCAGGACAGGGTATAAATTTAATGGCTGGACGAAAACAGGAGCAGGAAGCAGTCTATCCTCAACATCAACAACAGAGCAAGTAATATTTACAATGGGAACAGAAAATGCAAGTTTAACAGCAACATGGGCAGGAATAACATATGAAGTAGCATACAATGGAAATGGAGCAACAAGTGGAACAATGGCAAACAGTACACATACATATGATGTAGCAAAGAACTTAACAAAAAATGCATATAAGAGAGAATATCAAGTAATATATAATTATAAACACAGTGGACAAGCAAACACGTCAGCAGTAGCAAGGGCAACATTTAATGGATGGACATCAGGAAATAAATCGTATAGAGATGAACAATCAGTAACAAACTTATGTAATACACAAGGAGCAGTATATACGATGTATGCGAGTTGGACATTAGGAAGTGTAACCCTACCAACACCAACAAGAGCAGGACATAGTTTTCTAGGATGGAGTACAAATGAAAATGCAGAAACAGTAAATTATGCAGGAGGAAGCACATATACGCCAGAAAGAAACACAACCCTATATGCAGTATGGGAGCCATATAGTGCAACAGTAACATTCACAAAAACAGACAGTATAACAAGAGAAAATTTGAATGGAGCAACATTTGGGTTATATGAATGGGATGGAAGCAAATACGTAAGAAAAAGTACAATAAGAGACAATGGAAATGGAACATATACAACAGAATTAATGATATACACAGACACAAACAAAGGAAAATTTAAAATAAAAGAGGAACAAGCACCAACATATTATACAAATTCAAATCAAGAAAAAGAAATAACACTAACAGAACCAGGAAGAAAAGACTATACAACAGGATATGACATGACAAATGAGCCAAACAAAGTAAAAGTGAAAGCAATAAAAGTAGACAGTGAGACAGGAAACAGAATAAGCGGAGTAACATTCACAATATATGAATGGAACAAAGAAAGAGGAGTATATGAAACATATGTAAGAGACAGAGAACTAGACATACAAGGAGACAAAAGTTATATAAGTGACTGGTTATATGCAAACAGAAAAAACGAAGGAAAATTCAAAATAGTAGAAACAGGAACACCAGAAGGATACTATGGAGACTATGTAAATGGAAACAAAAAAGAAAACAATATAACAATAACAGGAAATATAAATGGACAAA
>CAOKRJ010000071.1 GCA_948471115.1 uncultured Clostridium sp. | reverse complement strand
AATCATAATAATGATAATAACATCAATAGGAATCTGTGGATATATATCTATAAAAGTAATAAATAAAAAAGAAGAAAACATAAAAGATATAAAATTTTTAAAATAAATAATTAAGACATACCCAGAGAAATTTGCATAGCAAATTTCTCTGGGTATCTGAAATTAAAAAAAATAAAAAAAGAAATTGTTGAAAAAACATTTTATAAAATTATAATTATTTTATGTTAGCTTTTATATAAAAATGTGATAAAACGATATTAAAATATTTATAAAAATGTGATAAAACAATATTGAAATATTTGTAAAAATGTGATAAACTGTGATTTGGAGGTAAAAAATATGAGGAGATTGAAAAGAAAAATAGATAATTACCTTATTGAATGGAAAAATAGTAACAATAAATTACCATTAATAATAAAAGGAGCCCGACAAATTGGAAAAACAAATGCGATTAGAAATTTTGGAAAAAATAATTATAAAACTTTTGTTGAAATAAACTTTGCACTTCAACCACAATTTAAAACAATATTTGAAGAAGGTTTTGAAATTGATAATATAATAAAAAATATAACATTAAAAATGCCTAAATTAGAGCTAGACGAATATAATACATTAATCTTTTTTGATGAGATGCAAGAATGTGTAAGTACAGCAACTTCATTAAAGGCATTTAGAGAAGATGGGAGATATGATATAGTCTGTTCGGGCTCTTTAATGGGAATTAACTATAAAGAAATTGAATCAAATAGTGTTGGAAACAAAGAAGATTATATCATGTGTTCGTTAGATTTTGAGGAATTTTTATGGGCTAAAGGATATAATGATGAGCAAATTAATGATTTATATAAACATATGATTGATTTAAAACCATTAAGCAATACTCAATATCAGGTAATGATGTCTAATTTTAAAGAATATATGATAGTGGGAGGTATGCCAGCAATAGTAAATCAGTTTGTAGAAAATAAAAATTATAGTGGAATTTTAAAAATGCAACAACAAATTTTGCTAGATTATGAAGAAGACATAACAAAATATGCAGGAGGATTAGATAAAACAAAAATATTAAATTGTTATAGAAAAATACAAGTATTTTTAGGAAATGAAAATAAAAAGTTTCAAATATCAAAAATAGCAAATGGAGCAAGAAATAGAGAATATATTGGTGTTGTTGAATGGCTTGCAAATGCTGGAATTGTAAACATTTCCTATGCAATGGAGCAAGCATGTCTTCCACTAAAAGGGAACTATAATCCTGATAATTATAGGTTATATTTTTCAGATACTGGATTATTAATTGGTTCATTAGATGAGGAAGTTCAAGATGATTTAAGAAATAATGAAAATATTAACACATATAAAGGTGCATTGTATGAAAATATTGTAGGCGATATGTTAGTAAAAGAGGGGTATGATTTATACTTTTATAGAGATGATAGCAAAAAGATTGAAATGGATTTTATGATAAGAGATAAAGATTCTTTAATTCCAATTGAAGTAAAAGCAAATGATAATGCAACAATTTCGCTGAATAATTTAATAAATAGTAATTTATATAAAGATATTAAATATGGAGTAAAATTATGTAATAAAAATATAGGGTTTAATGGAAAATTCTATACATTTCCATATTTCATGACATTTCTTTTGAAGAGATATTTAAAAAGAAAATAGCATTTCCCTAAGAAAACCGACAAAATGTTACAAAACGAAACATAAATTTAACAAACAAAAAATAAAAGTTAAAACCAAGAAAATCCGTAAATAAATGCGGATTTTTTGTTTTACATAAGGAAAAGACTGGTATTTACAATACAAAATGAAATCAATATAATAAAAATAGTATGAGAAACAATAGGAATCTGTAAAATCCAGAAAGTGAGGAACGAACATGAAAAAAATATGGAAAGGAAAAAATGAAAAAACGCTAAAACCGTTGATACTGTAACACACAAGTATAATATAAAAGATAAAAAAGCAGCTACACCAAATGTAGTATCACATTACAATGTAGATGCTAAAACAGGTAACAAAATAAAAAACAAAAGGACATATATAATTATGCCCTTAATTGTCATGCTAATATTAATCACAATAATATCAACAATATTTCTGGGATTACATTAAATTATTATTGAAAAAAGTCGTTTTAGTGTTAAAATTAATATAGAAAAAGATTGATTTAGTGTAAAAAAAACAAAATTAAAACATGATTTCGTGAAAAAGTATAAAGTATATTGAGGTGATATAATTTTGAAAAGAAAAGTATATGAAAAATTATTTGATAAACTTGAATTTAATCAAGAAATGATAATAGAAAATATGGTAGCACAAATGTTAACTGCATCTGGACATAAGCTATACTTTTATTCTAATCCTTCAAGAGAAGATGCTTCGTGTAGAATGGAAATAGATTTTTTAATTGCAAAACCCAAAATTAGCAGTAGACACAATATTTCACCAATAGAAGTAAAATCAGGAAAAAATTATACATTATCATCAATAAAAAAATTTATCTCTAAATATAGTGAACAATTATTTATTCCATATGTTATCCATATTGGAGACTTAAAAGAAGAAGAAGGTATAATGTATTTACCAATATATATGACTTCTCTATTATAATTATTGATTCCCTAACAAAACTGCACTAATGTTACAAAATGGAAACAAAAACTTAACAAACAAAAAATAAAAAGGAAAAAGATAAAATCCGTAGATAATGCGGATTTTTTTGTATTATATAGTAAATAACTGGTATTTACTATACAGAGTGAAAACAATATAATAAAAATAACACTACAATGTGTAAAACGTGCCAACATAAATAATTAAGAAATTTTCAAAATTATACAATTTGATTTCAGACAAAATGAAAGAAATTAATTTACAACACTCTGTCGGCAGTTTTAGGAATTACTATAAATCAATATCTATTTTGTAATATCAAATTCAATCAAATATTTTTCGAATTTCTTAATTATTTATATGCACTAGTTACTAAACTATAAAAAAATCTATAAAGGGAGGAACGAACATGAAAAAAATATGGAAAGGAAAAGAAAAAAAAGAGAAAAACGCTGAAACCGTTGATACTGTAACACACACACACACACACACACACACACAAGTATAATCTAAAAGATAAAAAAACAGCTACACAAAATGTAGTGTCAGATTGCAATGAGATTGTTAAAACAGGTAACAAAATAAAAAACAGAAGGACATATATAATTATGCCCTTAATTGTCATGCTTATATTAATATGTGTAATATCAATAATATTTGTTGTAGGAGCACAATTTGAGTCTCAACCAGAAATAGCAGAAATAAATAAAGACAAAGAAACAAAAGAAGAACAAATATCAGCAGCAGTAGACATAGCAGCAACAGATATAGGCACAAATACAAAAGCAACCTTTATAGCGTCAACAGGAGAAATACATATATATAATAGCAGTACATCAGGAACAGCAACAATGAATAAAACAAAATGGTATTCATTTCTCAAAAAAATAGTAGATGCAGATGGTAATCTAAATGCAGTAAAAACAATTACATTTGATAATGAAGTTTTTGCACCAGCAGAATCAGGAAATTTATTTTGCCCCATAATATCAGATGCTTTTCAGTCATTTACTCAATTAACAGCTATAAATAATAGTACATATTTAAGAATGGATAATGTAACAAAAGCATATCAGATGTTCTCTGATTGTATCAGATTAACAACAATAGATACAAGTTCATGGAATACTAAAAATGTAACTGATATGTCAAGAATGTTTTACAATTGCCGAAGTTTAATCACAGTGGATATGAGTTCATGGAATACTGAAGAAGTAACTAATATGCAAGGCATGTTTAGTAGCTGTATTGGATTAACAACTATAGATATAAGTAAATTTTCAAAAGAAAGCTTGACTAATGTATCTTGGATGTTCAAAGATTGCTCGAGTTTGTCTGGGAAAATTGAATTAAGGGACTTCCCAGTGTTGGAGCGAGCTGAAGAAATGTATATGGGGTGCACTAAAATAACAGAGGTAAGGTTAATTGATTTTAGGTCTGGAAATTTTGATTCAATGTTTGAGAATTGTACCAGTCTGACCAAAGTATTATTTGATGGTTGTGGGGAAAAAAGAGGAGGTAACATCGTATTTGGCAACATATTTAAGGGATGCAGTTCTTTAGTATTAGTTGATTTTAGTGGCTTTAGAGGGGATTTAGATTGGAGTTTTGGTGAATATGCGGGTGTATTCATAAATGATTATTATGGGAAGCCTTTTAAAGACTGTCCGAAGTTAGAAGAAATTTATTATCCTTATCGTTCTGGATTCTGGACAACAAGTTTACATGGACATGCTTATGACGACAGTAAAATTGCTATCCCTGCTGGTGATTGGTATGTTGTTAACAATCCAATAGATCAGAACAGTTATTCTAATGGATTGTATGTGGATTTGAATGAATCTAAAGGACCATTTCATTTAAAGAAATTAGTAAATTATAATATTACATATAACTTAAATGGAGGGACAGTTAGTGAAAATCCAACTACATATAATGCGTTAAGCAATTTTACGCTAAGTAATCCTACGAGAGCTGGCTATAGATTCAAAGGATGGACAGGTTCCAATGGAACAAGTCCACAAACAGAAGTTAGTATAGCTTCTAGAACGGCAACAGGAAATTTAACATACACGGCAAATTGGGAACAAGATACAGCAAGCTATCAAGTACGTCACTGGAAGCAAAACATAAATGGAGATGCAGGAGTACATAATGCAAACAATTATACATTAGCAGACACAGAAAACAAAACAGGAGGAGTAGGAACAAACGCAACGCCAGGAGTAAATACAACATATGTAGGATTCAACACCCCAAATCCACAAACAGTAAAAATAGCAGCAAGTGGAACAATAATAGACTATTATTATACAAGAAAAACATTCACAGTAACATTAAATAAAGGAACAGGAATAACAAGAGTAAGTGGAGCAAACACATATGTATATGGAGCAAACGTAACAATAGACGCAGAAGTATCAGCAGGATATAGTTGGTTAGATTGGACAGGAACGCAAAAAACGACAACCAAAAGATTAAACTTTACAATGCCATCAGCAAACGTAACATATACAGCAAATGCGACAGCAAACACAAACACGAAATATATAGTAAGACATTGGCAACAAAAAGTAAATGGAAATGTAGGAATACATGATAACAATAACTATACACTAGTAGACACAGAAAACAAAACAGGAACAACAGGAGCAAATGCAACACCAGGAGTAAAAAGTACGACAGAATATCCAGGATTCATAGCACCAGGAACGCAAACAAAAGCAATAGCAGGAAATGGAAGTACAGTAATAGACTATTACTATGGAAGACAAAGTTATAGTGTAACATTAAACAAAGGAACAGGAATAGAAGAAGTAACAGGAGGAGGAACATACGTATATGGAGCCAATGTAACAATAAATGCAACATTAAAAGGAGGATATAGTTGGAAAAATTGGACAGGAACACACACAACAGGAACGAAAAGCCATACATTTACAATGCCAGCGGGAAATGTAATAGACACAGCAAATGGAGAAATAGAGACATATAGAATAACATATAATTTAAATGGAGGAACAATAAGTGGAAATCCAGAAAGTTATACAACAGAAACAGGAAGCTTTACACTAAAAAATCCAACAAGAGAAGGATATACATTTGAAGGATGGACAGGATCAAATGGAAATGTAGCACAGGGAACAGTAACAATATCAAAAGGAAATATAGGAGACAAAAACTATATAGCAAACTGGAGAGTAAACACAGACACAAGATATGAAGTAAGACATTGGAAACAAAACATAGATGGAAGAGCAGAAGCACAAAACGAATACAACTATACGATAGAAGAAAGAGAAGAAAAAAGAGGAACAACAGACACAAATGTAACACCAGAAAGAAAAAATTATGAAGGATTCGGAGCACCAGAAGCACAAACAAAAACAATAACAGGAGATGGAAGGTTAATAATAGACTACTATTACACAAGAAACAAATACAGAGTAACATTAAACAAAGGAAAAGGAGTAGCAGCAGTACTAGGAGAAGGAGAATATGTATATGGAAAAGAAGTAACAATAAATGTAATGGTACTAGCAGGGTATGACTGGGTAAAATGGGCAGGAGAAAAAGAAAGTAGAGACCTAAAAGTAACATTTACAATGCCAGCAAAAGATATAGAATTCACAACAGTAACAATGCCAAATCCAAACACAACATACACAATAAAGCACTGGAAACAAAAGCTAGGAGGAAAAATAGACGAATACAACGAAGAAAACTATGAACTAGCAGAAACAGACATATTAACAGGAGAAACAGACACAAGAGTAAGTCCAGAAACAAAAGAATATGAAGGATTCAAAAAACCAGACGCAGAAGGAATATCAGTACCAATAACAGGAGAAGGAACATTAGTAATAGACTATTTTTACAAAAGAAATAGTTATGAAGTAAAAGTAAACAAAGGAAAAGGGATAAAAGAAATAGAAGTAAAAGGAAATGTATCAGGAGAAGGAAAAGACAAATACCTATATGGAGAAAATGTAACAATAAAAGCAAAAGTAGAACCAGGCTATACATGGGAAGGATGGACAGGGCAAGAAGAAATACAAACAGAAGAACACAACT
>CAOKRJ010000070.1 GCA_948471115.1 uncultured Clostridium sp. | reverse complement strand
TGCTTTTTCATGCTTAATCCCGAGTGAAATTTACTTCGTAAATTTCCCACGTCAGCGCATGAAGTTAATACTTCTGCTTTTTCATGCTTAATCCCGAGTGAAATTTACTTCGTAAATTTCCCACGTCAGCGCATGAAGTTAATTAATTACATTGAGAAAGTGATTTTATCACTTTCTCATGTATTAATTACACTTCATGCTTAATCCCACCTTCTGTCTGTCTTTATCTATTTTTATGACTTTTACTTTTACTATGTCTCCTACTGATACTATGTCTGATGGATTTTTTATATAACTATTACTCATTTCTGATATGTGTACTAGTCCATCATGTTTTACTCCTATGTCTATAAATGCTCCAAAGTCTATTACATTTCTTACTGTTCCTGTTAATACCATTCCTTCTGTTAAGTCTTCTAGTTTTAATACGTCATTTCTTAATATTGGTTTTGGCATTTCTTCTCTTGGGTCTCTTCCTGGTTTTGTTAGTTCTTCTATTATGTCTTGTAGTGTCATTTCTCCTATTTCTAGTTCTTTTGCTGTTTCTTTTATGTTTATGTATTTTAGTTTTTCTTTTAATTCTTGTAGTTTGTCTTTGTTTCTTAAATCCTCTTTTTCAAATCCTGCTTTGTTTAATAGTTTTTCTGTTTGCTCATAGTTGTCTGGATGTACTGCTGTTATGTCTAGTGCATTGTCTCCATCTGATATTCTTAAAAAGCCTGAACATTGCTCATATGCTACATTTCCTAATTTGGGTACCTTTAGCAATTGCTTCCTGTTTTTGAATTTTCCATTTTCGTCTCTATATTTTACTATGTTTTTTGCAATTCCTGAGTTTACTCCTGATACATATGATAGTAGTGATGGTGTTGCTATATTTACGTCTACCCCAACTTTATTTACTGCGTCTTCTACTACTCCTGTTAAACTTTCGTTTAATGTTTTTTGGTTTACATCATGTTGATATTGCCCTACTCCAATTGCTTTTGGGTCTATTTTTACAAGTTCTGCTAATGGGTCTTGTAGTCTTCTTGCAATTGATATTGCTCCTCTTATTGATACATTTATGTCTGGATATTCTTCTGTTGCTAATTTTGATGCTGAGTAAACTGATGCTCCCGCTTCACTTACTATTGCATAATGTAGTTCTCTATCTACTTCTTTTATCATGTCTGCTACAAACATTTCTGATTCTCGTGATGCTGTTCCATTTCCAATGGCTATCATGTCAACTTCATCTTTTTTTATTAGCTTTAATAATTTTTCTTTTGCTCCTTGTACATCGTTTTGTGGTGCTGTTGGATATACAGTTTCTGTATCTAATACTTTCCCTGTTTCGTCTATTACTGCTATTTTACAACCTGTCCTATATGCTGGGTCAAATCCCATAACTGTTTTCCCTTTTATCGGTGCTCCTAATAATAGCTGTTTTGCATTTTTTCCAAATACTTTTATTGCTTTGTCATCTGCTTTTTCTGTTAAATCACTTCTTATTTCTCTTTCTATTGATGGTTCTATTAGTCTTTTAAAAGCATCTAATATGGTTACTTTTAGCATTTCCTCAAATTGTGTTTTTTCTTTTATAATATCTCTTTCTATATATGATATTATTTTATCTTCTGGCTTTTCTATTTTTACCTTTATGGCTTCTTCTTTTTCTCCTCTATTTATTGCTAGTATTCTATGGCTTGGTATTTGGTTTATTTTTTCTTTATAGTCATAGTACATTTCATAGTTTGTTTGTTCGTCTTCTTTTGAGGCTTTTGTAACTATATATCCTTCTCTATAACAGTATCCTTTTATCTTCTTTCTGTATCTTGCATTATCTGATATATTTTCTGCTATTATGTCTAATGCTCCTGCTATTGCTTCTTCTACTGAATTTACTCCTTTTTCTTCATCTACATATTGTTCTGCTATTTTGTTTATGTCTTCTGTTTCTTCTTGTGAATATATTACTATACTTAATGATTCTAATCCTTTTGCTTTTGCAACTGTTGCTCTTGTTTTTTTCTTTTGTTTATATGGTCTATAAATGTCTTCTACCTCTGCTAATGTAATTGCATTTTCTATTGCTATTCCTAGTTCTTCTGTCATTTTTCCTTGTTCTTCTATGGATTTTCTTATTTCTTCTTTTCTTGTTTCTAGGTTTCTTAAATATGTAAGCCTTTCATTTAGGTTTCTTAAAGTTTCGTCACTTAATCCTCCTGTAACCTCTTTTCTATATCTCGCTATAAATGGTATTGTGTTTCCTTCATCTATTAATTTTATTGTATTTTCTACTTGTGTATTTTTTATTTGTAATTCGTTTGCTATTGTTTGTATTATTTTTTCCATTTTTAACCTTTGTTCCTTTCTTTCGACTTTTTTATCATAATAGCATATTAATACTTTTTTTTCAAGATTTTACAAACTAAAAAACGAATTTTAGGAAGTTTTGGTTATAATTCATACATTTATTTACATAATTAAATCTACTATATTTGTTTACAGTTTTACTACGGTATGGTATAATATTAATAGAACTTTTTAAAATATTATGTGTTATGTGAAAAGGAGGAAGACACATGAATATTATGGGAATTGACGCAGGAGGAACTAATGTTAAGCTTTATTGCGAAATAGACCACACTGTTTATTCAGACTCTATTCCCTCTGGGAATGGTTTTGCTCAACAAGATTTTTTAGACTGTGTAGAGAAATTCATCTTAACTCTGCCACGGTCAATCGATGCAATAGGTATTGCTCATTCTGGCTTGGGCACAGTGTCTGGAATTGATAAAACAGTGAGACCATATTTAAAAAATCTAAATATTCATCATTTTGATTTTTTGAATACAAAAGTATGTTTTATCAATGATTCAAATGCTGCAACAATTGCTGGAACTTTAGAGTATCCTAATGCAAAGGTTCTTGTTGGCGTGACTAATGGTACTGGAATCGCTGCTGGAATTTGCTTAAACGGTAATCTTTTTTTAGGATCTCATGGATACGCTGGTGAAATAAACAGTAATTATTTGGGAAATACACGTGCAATTCATCTCTGTGCAGGTTCTGTATTATTTACAGCATTACAAGAACACCCCGAAGAGGAAAGTAAGTTAATAAAAAACTCCTCTGAGAACTTCGGTTTACTTCTAACTCATGTTGTAAACCTCCTAAATCCAGATGTAATTTATTTATCTGGTGGCACCTTTAATTACCCTGGATATTTTGAAAATGTTGTTAAAACAATAAAAGAGAAAGGGGTAGATTTTTTGGTAGAAAATTTACAGGTTGTTTTATCTACCTATGGTGCTTATACTGGCTGTTTGGGGGCTATCCAATATGCCAAACAGTTGTTCACAGAGCAGACTTAATTTTGGAGTCTGCTCTATATAAAAAATATGTAGGCAATTTTTTATTTTGTCTACATATTTTTATATTAATAATTAGATTTTTATTTTACATCTTCTTTAATTTTTCTTATAATCTCTCTTTCTGATGAATCAAGTAATCTAAATGTATCTATTACATCATAATCAATATATTTTAAAGTTTCACTTATTATTTCAAGATGTTTTTTTATTTCTAAATAATTTAAAATAATATATTGACAATTGATTCTCCATTTTATCTCATAAAGTAAAAAATATTGTATATATTTGATAATATTCTTATACTTTTTATTTGATTCATTTATTAATGTATTCCACGCATATTGTGGTGTATCAAAATACCAAGATTTATTCCATTTGCTACTTTGAACTGCTGAATTATTTGCATTTCTTTTTCTATAATTATATATAGCTTCTCTAATAACTCCATATTTAAGTCTATCTAATAAAATGGTATTTAATAGTGTACTATCTTCAGCTACTTTTAATCGTGTATCAAATTCCATTTTTTTCATTATTCCACTCTTAAATAATGTTGCATTTCCATGAAAAATAAGCATTTCTGGTTCTTCTTCTATATCTATTATTTTAGTTTTTTCAAACTTATAATCTAAATAGTGGTAATCTTCACTTGCTTCAAAATATTTAAGTCTAGCACTTACAAAATCTATTTCTGAATAGTTCTTTTCCATAAAATTATACATATATAATAGTGCATCTTTTTCCCATTTGTCATCACTATCCATACAATTAACATATTTACCTTCTACATGCTTTAAGCCATTATTTCTTGCAGATGAAACTCCTCTATTTTCCTGTTTTAGATAAATAATGTTTTTATAAAGATTTTTATATTTTAAACATATTTTTTCACTATTGTCTACTGAACCATCATTAACTAATATTAACTGAATATTTTCAAATCCAATTGTTTGATTAATAACACTATTTATAGCATCCTCTAAGTAAATTTCTGTATTATAAATTGGAATGATTATTGATATCTTATACTTATATTCCATTTCTTCACCTCTTATGATTTATTAGGATCCATATCAGAACCTGCAAAGAATTCCATATTATTTATAAATTTCATGTCTTCATCTGAAATTGTAAAATCAAATACATCTTTATTTTCTAACATTCTATTCCAATTTGTAGTCTTAGGTAAAGGTACTACATCGTTTTGTAAACACCATTTTATACATATTTGTGCTACTGATTTGTTATATTTATTAGATATTCTTACTAAATCTTCGTTTTGTAACATCTTTCCTTTTCCTAATGGTGCCCATGCTTCAACTACTATATTCTTTTCCTTGCAAAAATTTAATGTTTCTTGTCTTGTTAAACCTGGATGGAATTCTAATTGGTCAACCATTGGAACTATCTCACAGTTATTCAATATAATTTCTAAATGATGTTTTAAAAAATTTGATAATCCTATTGCTCTTACTTTTTTTTGCTTATATAAATCCTCTAAAGCTTTCCACGTATCTATATTTAATTTTTCATCATTATTTCTTGGCCAATGTATTAAAAATAAATCTATATATTCTAGGCCTAAGTTTTGTAATGAGTTATTAAATGATTTTATTGTATTTTCATATCCCATCGAATCTTTCCAAACTTTACTTGTTACAAAAATCTCTTCTCTTGATATTTTACTTTCTTTTATTGCTTGTCCTATATAAATTTCATTTTTATAAGCTGAGGCTGTATCTATATGTCTATATCCAGCCTGTAAAGCCTGTTTAATATTATTTACACATTCTTCTCCTTCTATTAATGATGTCCCAAAACCTATATTGGGCATATTTACTCCATTATTCAATATTACAATTTCTTTATTATTTTTCATTTAATTACCTCTAATTTCTTCATATAATTTTAATAATTTATCACTTAGTATTTCTTGAGAATAATTTACTTTTGCATATTTAGCAAGTTTGTCTCTTTCAAAAATAACTTTTCTATCTAATATTAATTGGATGCTTCTAGCTAACATTTTTTCATCATCCATATCAAAAATTAGTCCTACATCTTTATTGATTATATTATCCATTCCAAATAGATTAGTAACAATTGCTGGAGTACCACATGCTAAAGCTTCTATTGCTACTAGTGGTAGTGCTTCTCTTCTTGAAGGTAATACTAGAACATCTGCAATATTATATAATAGTCTTAAATCTTTATGCCTTTTGCTACCTAGAAAAACTATGTTTTTTAGTCCTAATTCTTCTTTTAATATATCTAGTTCTTTACGAAATTCTCCTTCACCTACGATTAATGTCAGTGTTTTCTCTGTCTCGTATGTTTTTGTTGCCTTTAGTAATACATCAAGACCTTTCATTTTTGAAATTCTTCCGACAAATAATACTATTTTATCAAATTCTTGATTGATTGAAAATTTTTTTAATATATCTTGTTTTTTTATATCTTCTATAAAGAAGTCTTGAGAATTATACCCATTTTTTATAAATGTAATTTTATCTTTTGCTTTAGAAAATTTTTCTTTTATTTCTTCTATATTATGATCAGATATAGCAATTATTTTTTTGCATCCTTCTACTGCATTATTTCCATAATTATCAAATGTATCTGTTTTTTTATATGTAATAAATTCTGCACCATGCGAAGTAATTATATATGGAATATTATAGTCTTTTAATATTCCTGATATAATCCAAATATGTTGTGAATGTATAACATCTGGCTTAAATTCTTCTAATTCTTCTTCTATTGCTACTCTAAAAGCCATTTCATATTGTTTTATTTGTTCTTCTGTCATTTCATCAAATAAGAAAGAACTTCTTGGATGTGGATCCATACATGGAAAATTAAAATCTAGTTGCCCTTCTATTATTTCTTCCCTCTTAAAAAAAACTGGATGTATTTTTACATTATCTATATCAATTATTTCTGTAGTGTTTTCTGGCATAATAATACACAATTCATGTCCCTTTTGTTCTAAGCTCTTTGCAATATTTGCAACATAAACTCCACTTCCTGAACCCTGAAGCGGAAAATGATTTATTAATAAAATTTTCATTTTTGCCCCTTTTCTTTCTATTTTTTTATTTCACACTAAATATTATTTTATCACATTTTGTCATGTTTAGTCAATGGCTATATTTTCTAATAGTTTCTATATTTATTTTCACTTACAGTTCAGGTGGTAAAAATTCAATATTGTAAAAATGGGCGATTGCTAATCGCCCCTATATATTCTCACATTTCCCAATATTACTTTTAGTCTTATAACATTAAGGACACAGGTTGTGTCCTTATTTACAAAATCTATGATTTCCTATTGTTACAGTCATTGGTCTTGACCATATC
>CAOKRJ010000069.1 GCA_948471115.1 uncultured Clostridium sp. | reverse complement strand
GGAATGTTGCTCGGTGCTATATCTAAAGAATTAGACAAAATAGTTGAATTTACTGTTTTTGAGAATTTTACTAGTTTTGAGAAAAAAGGTAAAAATAAGGTTAAACGAGTTGAAAATAATAAAATTAAAGTAACGATAGAAGTTGATATGGTGTGCGGAGTAGTATAAATTTATAATAAAAAATAAATGAATGTTTGGAGATAAAACTTAATTGGAAGTGTTTGGAAAAGCACTTTCTTTTTTTGACTTTTTATGATAATATATTGCCAAAGTAATTATATGGAGATGATAATAATGGAATTATTTACACAAGAAGTAAAAAATATGAAAGAATTAAAAGAAGTTTTAAAAGATAACAATGAAGTATCAAAAGATTATGAAGTAGCAGTTATTGTATATGCTTTTGATAAAGATAATAAAATAATTTTTCAAAGAAGAGGACCAGGTTGTAGAGATGAAAGACTAAAATTGGAAACAATAGGAGGAAGAGTTAAAGAAAGTGATATTGATTTTAAAACTGCCTTGAATAGAGAAATTGTAGAAGAAGTTGGAACAGAAGCAGATATAGAAATAGAGGAATTTATTACATCAACTCATGCAACCACATTTGATGATAGATATAATAAAGAACAAACTTGGATATATATGGTATATAAAGGTATTTTAAAAAGTGGAGAATTAAGAATAGCAGAACCAAATAAATGCTTAGGCTATGAAAGATATAAAATTGGAGAAGTAGATGAAAATGAGCTAAGTAATGGTGCAAAAGAACTTTATAGAATAGTATGTAAAAAGTATAGTTATCTAAAATAAGAATAGGAGAAGGAAAATGAGTGCATTTTTTGAATTTATAAAAACATTAATTGAAAAATATGGATTTAAGAGTTTAATTGCCTTTGTTTTAAGCATATTTATAGTTACTATTATACCTAAATCATGGATAGAAAAATTGCCTTTTAACGACTCAAGTATTTATTGGGCAATAGGAGTATCATTTGCTATATGGCTTATTATTTTACATTGTATTATTTTAATATTTGGAAAAATAAAGAGTAAAATTAGTTATAATATATATAAAGAAAAATCTAATAAAGAAAATAATAAAGAAGCATTAGAATTATTATGGACAACTATTGATGGATTTTCTGAAAATGATAGAAAAGATATTATGAACTTTTTAAATACAAATAATGAACCTATTTCAAAAGGTGGAACATTTTTTGATGGGCTATATAATAGTAATTTTGTGATAAAAACTGAAAAAAGGATTTTAAAAGAGGAAGAAGTTGTTATGTATAATACAAATGAAAAGGTAAAAATGCAAAGATATGATACTCATCTATATAAGTTACAAGAACCTATATACGAAATATTAAAATATTCATTGCAGGAATATGGTAAAATATGCCATTTTGAATAGATAATAAAATGAATTGAATATAAAAAGGATATAAGGAGGTACCTTATGAATGATAATCAAATAACAATACAGCCAGAAGAATCATACAAAATAATTAGAAATAGTGTACTAACAGCACAATCAAAAGTATATACAGTTGTAAATTCGGCAATGGTACAAGCATATTGGGAGATAGGGCAAGAAATACATAAAGCATGTGGAGAAAATGACAGAGCAGAATATGGTAAAAAATTATTGCAATATTTGTCAGAACAATTAACTAAAGAATTTGGAAAAGGATTTACAGTTGCAAATTTAAAGAATATGAGACAATTTTATCGTACTTTTCCAATTCGCCAGACACTGTCTAGCGAATTGAGTTGGTCACATTATAACTTATTAATGAGAATTGAAGATGATAAAACAAGAGAGTTTTATGCTATTGAAAGTGCAAAAGCAAATTGGAGTGTAAGACAATTAAAAAGACAAATAGGAACATTTTATTATGAAAGATTATTAGCAAGTCAAGATAAAGAAAGTCTTATAAATGAAATTGGATTACCAGAGAAAGTAGAACCTAAAAACATTATAAGAGATCCATATGTACTAGAATTTTTAGGATTAGAAGGAAATACAAGTTTCTATGAAAAAGATTTAGAGCAGGCAATTATAGACCATTTACAAAAATTTTTACTAGAACTAGGAAGAGGATTTTCTTTTGTGGCAAGACAACAGAAAATAACATTTGATGGCAGACATTTCTTTATTGATTTAGTTTTTTACAACTATATATTAAAATGCTTTGTAATAATAGATTTAAAATTAGGTGATTTAACACATCAAGATTTAGGACAAATGCAAATGTATGTAAATTATTATACTAGAGAGATGATGAATGAGGGCGACAATCCGCCAATAGGAATTGTCCTTTGTGCAGATAAAAGTGATCAAGTTGTAAAATATACTTTACCAGAAGATAATAATCAAATTTTTGCTTCAAAATATAAATTATATTTACCAACAGAAGAAGAATTTAAGAAAGAATTGAATTTAGATAATTATGTGAAAAAAGAAGAGGATAATTAAAAAGAAAAAGAATAATTAAGTATATCGCACTAAAAGGAAGTGAAAATTTTTTAGTGAGGGACTTGAAAAATATAACAATTTATGTTAAACTATTAAAAATGAATAAGAATAAACCGTTGATTTAGAGTAGTAGGTATTATTGAAGATAATAGAGAGTAATTGTTGGTGGAAATATTACATTGGAGATTTTACTGAATGGACTAATGAGGGCAATCCGAAATTTTTTAAAGTAGGCGTTGACGAGATTCTAACTCGTAAAAAGTAGACATATATGTTGGTATATGAATAAATGAGTGGGCTTTTAGCCAATTAAGGTGGCACCGCAGGAAATATACTCCTGTCCTTAAATAATAGATTTTTAAGGATGGGAGTTTTTTGTATGTATAAAAAATATTA
Source organism: uncultured Clostridium sp. (assembly GCA_948471115.1). Taxonomy (GTDB): domain Bacteria; phylum Bacillota; class Clostridia; order TANB77; family CAG-508; genus CAKPSH01. The sequence continues at coordinate 3,888 of CAOKRJ010000069.1, read as the reverse complement.
TATGAAGAAAAAGGAGAAATATTGGCGTATCAAACATTATTAATTTCAACAATAAAAAATGGAGGTATAAATAAAATGATAAACCAATATGAATTAACTAAAAAAGAACAAGGCAGAATAAATAGTGCCTTAAACCAATCAAGATTAAATTTATTTGATACAAAAGATAATATGAAATCAGATTCAATAAATAAGTTAGCTTGTCAATCTATGACAAGATGTACTACAGATATAAAAAAATCATTAGATGTATTTTTATGTGGTACTACAACAAGTGCAGAATTTAGAAAATTATTTAGTACGATTGACTCAAAAGGAGTAGCAAATCTTTCTCAAATATGTAGTAAATTAGATAATAATCCAAATGCTTTGAATAAAGCTGTTATAAGGACCGTTTTTGGAGGAACAGAAAATATGCCTTTTCGAGCATTAGTATATTTATTACCAGCACTGAATATGTGTGAGGAATTATTAGAAAATACAAGTAGTAATTCTATTCCTTATATAGAATATTACTTTATGAATGGAGCTGGAATTATAACAAATGCCATTGATCCAGATAGAGTAAATTATGCTACAAGCAAATTTATCAAGATTGCTCAAAAATATATAGAAGAATATCATCCACGATTAAAAGATAAGGTTGATTTTTATGTTGATATGACTTTTTCAAGTAATATAATCAACACATCAGAATATCAAGGAATGCATAAAGTATTAGAAAGAAAATTAGGACTAGAAACAGATTTAAAAACAGATTTATTAGAAATGGGAGAACGAAGAAAAAAATCAGACAATTCCATAAAATATGCAACATTACATAGTTTTGTTCATAATGGATATGTAAATTCTAATATAGCAAGAATGACTAACTTTTTTGGAGAAAATGAACCAAAAGAATATGACACAATAATATCTATTGGAGCAAAGCCTGAAGAAAAATTTTATAAAGCTAGAAAGTTATTAGCTGAAGAAATTGCTAGTATTTCTTATTTTACACCTAAAAAAACAGTTCAATATATTGCAAATATAAATGTACCACCATACTCTCCACTTCCAACAGGAGAATTATATCTAAGTGATGTCCTTAAAGCCCCAGAGTTAATAATGGAAGCAAGAAAGAGTAAAGGAGAATATAGTGCATATCAAACTCCAGTTCAAAAAGCAGTAGAAAGCTTAATAACTGATATAGATCGTTCAGATAGTAATAAAGATATTATTGATTTCATTGAAGAATGTAGACAAGTACAACTTGATAAGCAAATATAAAAATTGGAGGTATAAGCAATGATAGATGAATATTATACAAATTTTAAAGTAAGAGATTATATGAATGAAGAATCTTTAAAAAGCTGTTTATCTAGCAATATAATAGATTGTTCATTGGGAACAAATCCATTTATAGAAGAAAGCATGATAAAAAAATATGTGTCAGACTGTAGTTCGGAAATTAATAAGTATCCTTCTTTAGAATATGAATTATTAAAAGAAGAATTACTTAAATTTTGGAAAAGATATCTTTATGATAATATAAATAAGAATAACATAGCTTTTGGTGCTGGAACAATGGGAATATTGAGAAATATCAGTGAATTTTTAATTCAAGAAGGAACAAAAGTATTAGGTATAGCACCACAGTTTCCAAGATTTATATCAGAGGTAGAATTGAAAAAAGGAATATATGAATATTATATCCTAGAAAAGAAGAACAATTATAAGTTTATAGCGACAGATTTTATGAAAAAAATTGACAATAATTACAGTTTAATATCAATAGAAAACCCTAATAATCCTACTGGACAAATAATAGATGTTAATGATATTGAAAAAATTGTAAAAAAAGCAAAACAATATAATATTATGGTCATAGTAGATGAAGCATATGGAGATTATATGCCATTAAATAATTCATCTATAAAACTTGTTGGAAAATATGATAATATAATGATATTAAGAAGTGCATCTAAATTTTATGGATTACCTAATCATAGAATAGGGTATATGTTTTCAAGTAAAGAAGTAGTAAAGATATATAATGAAATTGCAATACCATTTCCATTTCCAGATTTATCAGCTAGTATATTTATAAAAGTTCTAAAAGACTATGAAAAATTAGAATATACAAAATTAAAAACAATAGAAGTAAACAAGAAGATATATGAAACACTAAAGAAAGAAAACTACATACACACAAGTCTAGAAACACCGATATTTACAATAAAAACAGATAAACACAATAATTTAACTCAGCAATTAATGGAAGAAGGCATTATTGCTGAGAACTGTAGTTATTTTATAAATTTAGACAGTACATATGCAAGAATAAGAATTAACAAAGACTATGAACAATTAATTAAAAAACTTTCTAAAATACTATAAAGGGGGCAAAAAGATATGGAAGATGAAGTTTATAAATTATTGGATAAATTAAATATTGAATATACAAAAATAGAACATTCACCATTATTTACTTGTGAAGATAATAAAAAATATAACATAAAATTTGATGCAGTAGTTTGTAAAAATCTTTTTATAAGAAATAGTAACAAAAGTCAATATTATTTAGTTGTATTACCTTTAGAAAAGAAAATAAATTTAAAATCTTTACAAATTATATTAGAAGAATCAAGATTGAGTTTCGGTAATGAAAATATACTGGAAGAAAAACTAGGAGTAAGCACTGGCTCTGTTTCAATATTTAATATTATCAATTTGAAAGAAAAAGATGTTATTTTTATATTAGATGAAGATTTATTAAAATATGAGAAAATAGGTTTCCATCCAAATGTAAATACGGCAACAGTAATATTTAATCCAAAAGAATTACAAAAAATATTTAAATATTACAATGATGTAAAATATAAATTTATTACAATTTAAAAATTGATTTTATTTGATTATGAAGTAGCGATGTGGGATTATTAAATCCTCAAGCAGGATTGTAATGTGCTTTATAAAATCAAGTCAAGATTAAAATGAATGTGTTGTCACACAACCTTGACTTAATTTTAAAAGCACATTCTTTTTCAACTAAGAGGATTTAAGGATGAGTATATTTAATTAAGTAGACATAAGCACTATTAAAACTTAAAAATCCCTCATTAAAAATGAGGGCAGGAAAGCATGTTTAACACAATGCCTATACACATTGAAGGACAAGCCTTCAAGGGTTAATAAAAAAACAAAAATTTTAAGCAAATATGATGTAAAAATTCACCGAGTGAACAGGCTCAAACCCGCTATTCTTCGTTAAAACTGAAAATGGTGAACTAAAAATTTGAAAAAGTTCACTCATTTTAGACAAAAGTTCACCGAGTGTACTTGAGTTTAATGAAATATTTTAGATTTAGTTCACCAAGTGTACTTAACTTTTAGAAAAAAAGTTCATTTAGTGAATATGAAGAAAAAATAAAATTTTCAAGTACACTTAGTGAACTTATAGTTTTAGATTATTTAAGTATTGGTTCACTTAGTGTACTTATAAAATTAGATATGAAAATTATATCAAAAATAGAAAAGAGGGAAATAAAAGGGAATTGATTTTATAAAAACACGATAATATAATGATAGCATGAAAAGAAAGAGCAAAGAGATTAGAAAAAATCTAGTTTCTTTGTTCTTTTTCTTTTCAAATTTAAAGAAGAGGAGCTATTTCATGCTACATGATTATGAAATAAAAGTAGATAACTCTAAACAATTAAATGATAATACTATGCTAGACTGTAGCATGGAATTATCACTCTTAAATAATTTGTTTAGAGAAAATTTAATAATAGAAGTGGAGTATCAAGAAATTAAAAGAAAACTCTTAAAAGATTATAAACTTTTATAATTTCAATTTACTTTTTACCTAAAAAATGATATAAAATTATTAAGTTTTATCTCTAG
>CAOKRJ010000068.1 GCA_948471115.1 uncultured Clostridium sp. | reverse complement strand
AATGACAAAAACTTTTGTTGGAAAAGATGAAACTGAAGCTTTTAATAAAGCATTAACAGAAAAATTAAAACTAGATTAGAATGGTGGAATTAAAATGATTACTAAAAGTAACAAGACAATAGTTGATTTAGTAGAAAGTGTATTAAAAGAAGATTTTAAGTTAGGTAAAATAAAACAAGCTACATTTAAAAGAAAAACTGATACATTAAAGAAATTACAAAAAGAGAGATTTACTAATATACCTATAACAAAAGTAAAAAGAGAAGATATAATTAAGTATTTAGAAAGTCTAAAACTATATTCTAAAAGCACAATAAAACAAACCTATGAACTAATATGTCTGGCATTTGGACAAGCAACTTATGAAAATATAATAACAGATAATTTTATGACAGGTTGGAAAAGGGTTGAAAAGCCTAAAAGTGAGTATAAAAGCCATCATAGAAAATCTTTAACTATTGAAGAACAAAAGAAATTAGTAGATTACTTAAATTCTGTGAGCTATGAAAAATGCCCTAATAAATATTTATTTTTGCTATTATTAACTACAGGAATGAGAATTGGAGAAGCATTAGTTTTAGATTATGAAAAAGATATTGATTTAACAAATGGAACAATCTATATAAGAAAAACTCAAACGAAAAACATTAGTGGCAAAGTAATCATTGGAGAAACTGCTAAGACTGAAAATGGAGAAAGAACTCTAACTATGACAAATATAAGTAGACAAATAATTGAGTCAGCATTAGATTATAAAATAACAAGCAAAAATCATTTACTGTTTTGTAAAGAAGATAAAACAATGCATATAGAAAATTCTATTAATAGTAACTTAAAAAGAATTGCAATGAAACTTGGAATTGGTATATATGAAGAAGAAAATAAAAAAGGTCAATTAGTTCGAAAGACCGATGTTTATACTCATATGTTAAGAAGAACTTTTGCAACAAGATGTGCTGAAGCAAAAATTGCACCAGCAGTTCTAAAAAAGATATTAGGTCATTCTGATATTACAATAACTATGCAATACTATGTTGATGTAGATAGTGAGTTTGAAAGCTCTGAAAATAAAAATGTTGAAGATTATTTAATGGGTAAAGAAATTTTTGGAATTGACTTTTCTACAGAAGATAAAAGTGCTTAAAATACTAAAGAAAACTAGATAGAATTTTTTAAAATTTAAAGCAATAAAAAACATTAAACTTTCAACAAAAAACTTCAACAATTTAAACTAGTTCTTTGAAAATATTGATATATAAGGAAAAATAGCATTTAATGTAGGTACCTCACCTCGACCAAAAAAGACCGTTTTTCAAGGAAGTTCAGTAGAATTTGAAAACAGTCAAAAGATTTTAAAAGTGCTATTTTCTAAGGAAGTTAGAGAATAGCACACTTTTTTTACATTCTGGAAAATTCTCAAAAATTCCGTTATTTTGTTCAGAAAAATGTTCCACAATTTTTAAAACTCATAAAAAAATTGTTCCGCAAATTTCCGCAAAGCAAAATTTATTGATATTTAGGTACTTTCGGTGTTGTTTAGGAAAACTGAAAGGAGAACTATTGCTATGGATTTTATACCTTATAAAATAAATGAATATCTTGAAAATGTTTTCTATCAAATTCCAAAAGAACTATTTGTAAATCCTTATTATAAAAACTTAAACTCAGATAGTAAATTACTATATTCATTATTACTTGATAGATTATCAGTTTCAATGAAAAATGAATGGATTGATAAAGATGGAAATATATTCTTAATATTTTCAAGAAAAGAAGCACAAGAAAAACTAAATTTGTCAGATAAAACAGTTACAAAAGCATTTAGACAATTAACAGATGTTAAATTGATATATGAAAAGAAACAGGGTTTTAAAAAGAATAATATTATCTATGTTGGAAAGATAAATCATATATCAACTGCTAATATTATGAATCGTAAAAATTACGATTCAAGAAACGGAAAAACTACGAATCAAGAGTCGGAAAATTTACGATGTAATAAGAATAAAGATAATAAAAATAATTATAGTAATAATCTTAGCAGAAAAAATTCATTTTCTAATTATGAACAAAGAACTTATGAAAATGGAGAACTAGACAAATTATATTGTAATGTTTAAAAAATTAAAGAAAAAGGAGATTAAAAATTATGGAAGATAAAGAATTAAAAGAAAAATTTATTGATGAGAAAACAGGAATTGGATATATAAGAAAAGGTGTCTATTATATGCCCAATTTAGTAATAGAAGCTCAAATAAAAATTAACTTAAATAGATATGGGCGATTAAGATTAGAATATTTAAAAAAGCACAAAAAAGCAGAATATACAATTTTATTTATGGATAATAAATTAAATGAACATTTAGAAGAAATACAAGAAACTGCTAAAAAAAGAGTAGAAGAAATTATAAAATCATTAAAAGAAAAAGGTAATTTAACAGAAGAAATGAAAAATACTGACCAACTTTATTGGGTAGGAATGATGAATAATTTTAAAAATCAAGCAGAAGAAATTGTATTAAAGGAACTAATTTATATTTAAAAATTTTGAGAATAAATTTAAAAGTTTCTTCTCTTTTTTGATGAAAAAATTTTAAAAAATCAAATGAAAAATTACTAAAAATTTATGACTTAATAGAGAAAAAACATCTTATTTTTAGTTGATTTTAAATGCTTTAGAACTTGTTACTATTTTGAAAGCAAGCGTCGCATTTATACTCCCGTATAAATACAGCTTGTCAGTTTTGACACAAAACTGATTGATGGGAAATTATTTCCCAAACCCTTTAAGAAATATAAGTATTTTTCTGGCAGTCTTTTATAAAATAGACTGTCAATTTTTTATAAAGGAGAAGGAGAATTATGAGAAAAAGAAATATAAAAAAACAAATATGGTTAGATACAAAAGAGGATGAATTGTTAAAGAGAAAATCAAAAGAAGCAGGTTTAACTGAAGCTGAATTTATTAGAAGCTTAATTAAAGGTTATAGAATAAAAGCACAACCAACTGAAAAAATAAAATTTTTTTAAAAAGATTTATATGGCATAGCAAATAATATAAATCAAATTGCTAGAGTTGCAAATTCTAGATACAGTGTATCACACTATAATTACGAATATATATCAAAAACTTTGGCTGATTTTATTTTAAAGTTTGAAAGAAAGATTTATTCAAGACAAAAATAAAAGGAGGGATTGAATGGCAATTACAAAATATAAAGTTATTAAGAAAAATTTAGAAGCTGTAATCAATTATGCAATGAATGGAGAAAAAACCGAAAATGGTATTTTAGTATCTGCAATAAATTGTCTACCCAAAACAGCTTATTCTCAAATGATGTTAACTAAAAAGGCAACTAAAGAGCGAGATATAGCAAAAAGTAGAATAAAAAACTATAATCGTAATGAAGGCAAAATGGAACTTATAAAAGCTGATATTGATGAAGCAATTAAGGTAGCTAAAAAATATCAAGAATTTGTAGATATATTGAGTTATAAGGGCTATTATATAAAAAGGTCTGGAAATGGTATGTCTATTTCATCTCCATACTATAACAGGAATATAAGACTAGCAAGAGTCTTTGGAGAAGATTATACATTAGATAATATTAAATCTAGAATATATCGTAATGGTGCATACCAAATGCACGAAACAACAAAAAATGAGAAAATATATAAAATAAGAATATATGATGGCATTAAAATTGATCAAGAAAAATTAAAAACTTCATCTTTTTATAGATTATATGTGCATTATTTATATCTATTAGGAAAATTGCCACCTAAAATTCATTATGAAGAAAGAACAAAAGAATATTATCAAGAATTAGATAAATTTCATAAAACTAATGATGAAATAAAAATGATTGCTAGTTTTGACTTGCATTTTATAAAGGATACCCAAAAATTAAAAACACAATTTTTAGAAAAAGTTACACCATTAAGGAATGAAAGAGAAAAATTATGGCGAGAATTTAATAAAACAACAAATGAAAATCAAAAAAGTATTATTAAAGATAAAATAGCTACGATTACTGATGATATTAATAAAATCAATAAAGAGATACAAACTTGTAAAAGAATTATCAATAATTCTGAAAAATGCGAAAGAGAAGATAATTTAATTAAAAAACGAGTTAAAGAAAATCAAGTAAAAATTATGGAAAATACTAAAGCTGAAAAATCAAGAGTAAGATGACAATGTAACAATGTTATCTAGCAAAGATAATCAAAATACATCGCATTTAGTTTTGAAAAATAAATGATATATTTTGATTATTACATTAATATTAGGATAGACAAAATTATCGTTATTATTCCTAAACTGATTCTTTTCCAATGTTTCTTAAAATCTATTTCTTTAAAAATTGTAATACCAATTAATATAGACCATATTGCACTTATCTGAACAATAATTGTCACAATGGAAGCAAGTAATCGTTTATAAGCTAATGCTTGAAAGAAAGATGCAAAATAAAATGCTAGACCTCCTGAAAAAGCAAGTACTTTACTTTTTCTTGCTATAATAATTGCATTTTTCATACTCTTATCTTTTAATAAAACATAGCAACAAGCAAACAAGAATGAAGCTATTGCTGTAAATATATGTTGTGAATACACAATTCCTTGATTTGTAACTATCTTCTGTAGTAAATTTGTTGTTGCCAATAATATCGCTGAAATAATAGCATATACAATTCCTATTTTATCAATCTTTTTATTTGGTGCCTTTTTGATTGTTAAAACAATGGCAGATATAAATGTTAATACTGTTGATAATAATACTACTGTTACATTTGTTACTAAAAATTCTTCTAGGAAAAATAATGTTAATATGACTCCAAATGGAGTTTTTAAACTTTGATATTGTGTAGCTCTTGACACACCTATTTTATCAATAGCAATAGCGTATATATATACAGATAAAAACCAAAATAATCCTCTTACTATTAATATCATGGCGATTGAAATTGGCACTGTTTCTTTGCATATACCAGTTACTTTAAAAAAAATATATAAAACAGCTGAAGTTACAAAAAATCCAAATGTTAAAAATACAGTATAGTACATTGTTTTTTCTTTTACTAATTTTTTTGGTATTACATAAATACTAAAAAATATAGATGTTGTAATAGCAAGTAAATATCCTATTATTTGCTCCATTTTTCAATATCTCCTTGTATTTTTTCTTTATCTATATTATAATATGAAAAATAGTGCAAATAAAGCATTCGTTTTTTGCATAAGTAGCAAGGAGAGTTTTACATGCAAAATTTTGATTTAAATTTATATAAAATTTTTTGTACAATTTCCGAAACTAAAAGTATCTCTAAAGCATCAGAAAAATTATTTGTTTCTCGTCAAGCAGTTAGTTATAGTATAAAGCAATTAGAAATGGCATTAGGTGGGAAATTATTTTTCAGAACTTCAAAAGGGGTCGTTTTAACCCCTGAAGCAGAAGAATTATATCATCATATCAAGGATTCTTTTCAAACAATTGCAATTGGAGAAAGAATTTTTAAAGAGAATAATGAACTATTACATGGAACAATTAATATAGGATGTAATCCAGAACTGTTTGAAAATTGTGTGTATTATCATATAGAAAAATTTTATAAAATGTATCCTAATATAAAAATTAATATTATTAGTAAGCCTATTAGTGATTTGCTAGAAATGTTTAAAGAACATAAGTTAGATATCATTATACGAAAAAAATTTACAGATGCAGTTACTTATCCTAATCTTTCAATTAAAATGTTTGATGTAGTACACAATTGTTTCTTTTGCAATGAAAAATTCAAGTATCTTGCTGAAAAAAATGATGTTTCATTAGAGGAATTATCAAATTTACCTCTTTTATTACTTAACAGAGAAAGTAATGAAAGAGAATTTATTGATAATCATTTTAAAAACAAAGGAATAGAATTAAAAACAATTATGGAATTTACCTATCATGATCCTCTTATTCTCTTGGTAAAATTAGGATATGGAATTGGCTATACTTTAAGAGAAACAATAACTGAGGAACTAAAAAATCAGAAATTATTTATAATTTCTGTGAAAGAAATCCCTGACTTTTTAGAAATTGGAGCTCTTTATGATAAAAACTATTTATCTTGTGTTGCAAGTAAATTTATAGAAATGCTTTGATATTTGAATTTACATCTTCGTTATCTAAATTTTTATTTGTAACACAAAATTTTCCCACATATTATTATATATAACATTATCTAATTTGTAATCCTCATTAATCCATTAAAATATTCTAAAACATTGTCAATAACATCTTCTATAGGTACTTCTAACCAATTATTATTAGCTGTGTTGATTCTTGACCTAAATCTACTGTTATTCAATATATTTGTTAATCTTTTAGATATATCCCCTACTGTATGTTCTCGCATATTTTCATCTTGAAAAATCAAAATATCTATGTATTTTATTAGCTTGTCCTTATCTAAATTTTCATTATTAATTAAATAATAAAAATCAAAAATATCTTTAAATCTTGTAGAAGTAATACCAAATTTTAATAATGATTTTAATTTTTCAACAATTATTTGTTCTTTAGAATTTATAAGTAAACTAACACTTTCATCTATTATGTTAAAATCAAAATAATACTCGTCTTGTTCCATATCAAAATATTTATGTACTCCAATATCTAGTTTTGAACTTATTGAATAGCGATGGCTATCAGTTAGTTGTATGTAAACTCTTTTTCCATCGTAGTCTTGATGATGTAATGGTTCAATCTTTCCAGTAACTTTTATTTTTACACCATCATTTGTGTTATTTAATTCTTTTATAAAATTAAGAATCGATTTATCTTCTAAAGAATATTTTATAAAATCTATATCCATGTCTCGAGTTGCACGACGCATATCTTTAGAAATATTGTGCATTACAACTCCACCTTTTACGGTTATATTTTTACTGTATTTGCTATTTCCAATTTTAAGCAAAACAATATCTTGAGCAACTTTTGGAATTGCATCATCTTCAGAATAACCTGCTGATATGTATTTGTTGACAGCTTCATATATATCCATTAAAACACCTCGTCTTGTATTATTTCAAAAATTTTATCTCCATTTACAAAATATTGTAAATATTCTTCTATCTTTTGTGTATCTAATGAATTTGCTAGTTTTCTATAATTAGATATAATTTCTTTATATAAGTCATATCCAATTTGATTTTTGTTTCTAGCTAAATCAATTAGCATTCTTTCTTTATCATAAATATTTATCTTTATTCCTTCATAATCAATTTCAGTTTTTCCCAAATTATATAATTCATCTTTCATACGAATTTGTTTTATTTTATCTGAAGTAATAGTTGTTCCATTTCTGTTTGTAGCCAAATACATTGTGTTTGAAATAACATCTGTTAAATTGTGATAATAATAAGCAGAGTAAGAAGTAAATACTCCATAAGGATATTTCTTCATTATAACTGCTAAATAATGAACATTAGGAATATCAGAATATATACCTTTTTCAATTTTAAAAAATTCTTTATTTTTCAATGCTTTTCGTATTTGATAAGT
>CAOKRJ010000067.1 GCA_948471115.1 uncultured Clostridium sp. | reverse complement strand
ATTGTTGATAGTAATATATATTATCAAAGAATTTGTATAAGAATCATGTATAATCAAAAATGGATAGATGAAAAGAAATATAAGTATAGTAATGAGCTACTAGCTGAAATTGGAAAAATTTTAGGAGGACTTATTAAATCACTAGAGGTGAAGAAATATGCCCCAAACAATTAGAAATGTATATGAAAAAGCAGTATCATTTGAAGAATTACTAAATGCACATAAAAAAGCACGATGTGGAAAACGAGAAAAGAAAAAGATAATTCTATTTGAATTAAAACTAGAACAAGAATTATTAGAATTAGAGAAACAATTGAAAAATGGAACTTATAAGCATGGTGATTATACAAAATTTAAAATATATGAGCCAAAAGAAAGAATAATCATGTCATCAGAATATAGAGATAGAGTAGTACATAGATGGTATGTTGAAAAGTTCATAAAGCCATATTTTGTGCCACAATTTATTAGCACATTATATGCAGGGATAGAAGGAAGAGGCATGCATAAAGCATCTAAAGATGTACAAAAAGCAATGAGAAGTGCTAAATCTAAATGGAAGAATTATTACATATTAAAAATGGATGTTACAAAATATTTTCAAAATATAGATAAAAGAATACTCTGGGAAATATTAAAAAGGAAAATGAAGGATAGAAAATTACTGTGGTTAACTAGAGAGATTTTACTATCTACAGAAGGTATGGTAGGATTACCTCTAGGTAATTATACATCTCAAATGTTTGCTAATATATATTTAAATGAATTAGATCAGTATGTTAAACACAAATTAAAATGCAAATATTATTACAGATATATGGATGATATGGTTATAATGTGTAAGAATAAAGAAATTGCAAAAGATATTTTAAATAATATAACTAAATTTTTAAAAGAAAATTTAAAATTAACTCTAAACTCAAAAACAAGAATTTTTAAGGATATACAGGGAGTTAATTTTTGTGGATATAAGATTAATGAAAAAAGACTAAAAATAAGGCATACAAGTAAATGTAGAATGAAAAGAAAGCTAAAAAGATATACAAAACAATTAAAGGAAGGAAAAATAACATTACCTGAAATACAAAGAAGTATAGCAGGTTGGCTAGGCTATGTTAAACATGCAGATTCTTATAATTTAAGAAAAAGTATGTTTTATATAGAGGGATAGACTTAAAATAGCATTCGTATCGTGTTATCCGTGGTGGCAATTACAATAATAATGGAAACAATTATCCTGTCGCCTATCGCAATTACAACAATCCTAATAACAACTATAACAACACTGGTTTTCGTGCCACGCTCTAATATTAAGTCAGATTATATATTTTATGGAATATATACAGTACAAATATTAGATATTAAAGGAAGTCTATTCCTTCTTAAAAGTAATTTTAAGTAAATATGAATTATAAGAGTATATGTATTAGTAGATTTAAAAATCGAATATATGTATACTTTTTCTATTTTTTAGTACTACTAATCCAATTTTCAAATTCTTTAGCTGAAATTTCTTTGTTAAGATATTTTGCTTTCATAATAGCACCTTCTTCTTTGTATTTTTTAAATCTTTGAATTGCTTTATCTGTACCATAATATGAAACAGAACTAGCTAATGACATATATCTTTTTCTATACATATCTAATAAGTTATCTTCTTTTAGGGATTTTTTATAAGTAAGCTCTTTACCAATCTGTCTACAAGTTTTACCAGTATCTTCAAATTCTTCATTACAAAATTTTGTCTCTTTTAAATTTGAAGGAAAAAAGTAAGAACCACAGTTCTGACATTTTCTTATGATATGGCGTTCTTTAGCCATAAACTCCCTAAATTCAAGTGATAACATACTATATATATCATCGCTACGAAATGCATAAGGAACATTATGAGAGTATAGGTTAATGCCTGCAAATAAAAAATGTATAAAATCAAAATCCAAACGTACATCATCTATACCACCTATAAACATATTTTTAGAATCTAAATTATTATTTTCATTACTTTGTTCATTATTTTTTTCACTACTATCTTCGTAATTATCATCTTCATCATCGTCACTACGAATAAAATCTTCATTATAAGGGAGACCTAAATGTTTTAAAAAAGTGTGCTTTTTGTAGAGAAACATACTCTGTTCTTCATGTGCTATATCATCGAGTTCTTTAAGAAATTCTTTGCCTCCTAAATTTATTCTTGCAAGATAATACCTAATTTCCTTTTCAGGATATTTTTCATAATAAAGTGTATTAAAGCAAAAATGATAAATAAAACTTTTACATTCATCTATATCTTCAAAATCAGTGTTTAAAAACATTAAAAGTAAAGTTCCTATATCTAAAATTGAACATTGAGCACGTTTATCAGAAAAAATTCTATTTCCATCAAAACTCATGCTTTGAAAAAGAAAAAATTCTAAGTTTTTTTCTCTGTCATAAGCTAACCCATATGTCATAAAAATCACCTCACATCAAACAACCTATAATCTAAAAAAATTTTTTTGAGATTGTATAGTGTTAATTTTTCTAGTCAAAAACTATAATAAATTCAACAATCGTTTGACATTATTGTATTACAAAGTATAGTAAATGTCAAAAAATACCAGTACATTGACAATTGAATAACAAGTTACAAGCACAAATAATGAAACTTTCGTCTGGCTAACGTGATGTAAAGGGGCGACTCGACTTTTGGTGGAGATGAGGGCAAATCTCATATGGGATAAAATCCACTTGTAGCTTTTGTAATAAGGACAAAGGATAGAGCAATATAATTTATAAATGGAAGTGGAGGTGAATATTCTGGAAAAGAAAGATATAAACAAAAAAGCAAAAGATAAATTACCATTTGCAGTATTTATATGTCCTAAAACTCAAAATGAAGAAATGTCTGACTATAAACAGATATTCACCGATATTATTTCAGACAGAATAAAAGAAAAGTATAAATAAGAACAAAATTTCGCAAAAGTGTTGAAAAGTGATTGTAAATATGATATAAATAGAAGAAATAAAAATATTTTAAACTATCTAGAAATACTAGACAATTTAAAATAGAAAAGAGGTAATAATGAAAGAAAGTAATGAATTAAAATTATTTGAAGATAGAAAGATTCGAGCAAAATGGGATGATGAACAAGAAAAATGGTATTTTTCTGTTGTTGATATAGTGTCAGCATTAATTGATAATAATTATCAGTCAAGTAGAAAATACTGGAAAACATTAAAAATGAGGCTAAATAAAGAAGGTAGTGAGTTGGTAACAAATTGTTACCAACTGAAAATGGAATCGTCTGATGGAAAATATTATAATACTGATGTAATGGATATAAAACAAATTTTAAGGTTGATTCAATCAGTACCATCTAAAAAAGCAGAGCCTTTCAAATTATGGTTGGCACAAGTTGGAAAGGAAAGAATAGATGAAGCATATGATCCAGAAATAGCAATAAATAGAGCATTAGATATATACAGAAAAAAAGGATACTCAGAAGAATGGATAAATCAAAGATTAAAAACAATTGATATTAGAAAAGAATTCACTGATGAATTAAAAGAAAAGGGAATAGATTCAGGCAAAGATTTTGCAATACTAACAAATATCTTAACACAAGCTTGGAGTGGATACTCAGTAAAAGAATACAAAAATTTAAAAGGATTAAAAAAGGAAAATTTACGTGATAATATGACTAATATGGAACTTGTTTTAAATATGTTAGCAGAAACATCTTCTACAGAGATATCTAAAAGTAAAACTACAAAAGGATTTAAAGAAGCAGAAGATTCTGTTAGAGAAGGTGGTAACATTGCAAGAGTTGCAAGAGAACAACTAGAAAGAAAAACAGGGAAAAAAATTGTATCAGCTAAAAATGCTAAAGAAATAAGAAAATTAAATTCTGGAGAAGAATAAAAAACACTACCTATGGCACATTCGTACTTTCAGTAGTTCAATAAAATAATAACAAAAAATTAAACAAAAGTAAATAGTTAAAATAAAAGTTCTAAAATTTCAAGCAGAGTCTTGAAACTTTAGAACTTTTGACGTATAATAGCAACAATAAAGTATACTATAAAGGAAAATGTTATTGATACACAAAAATGGAGGTAATCATGAAAAAGTCTAATGAACAAAAAAGAGTTGTAATTTATTGTAGAGAAAGTAGAGATGACTATGGCGAAAACTATGAAAGAATAGAAACACAAAGAGACTTACTTATAAAATATTGCCAAGGTCATGGTCATACAAATATTGTAGATATTATAATGGATGATGATAAAAGTGGAACAGACTTTAGTAGATTTGATGACATAAGAAATAGAGCAAAAAACAAAGAAATAGATGTAATAATTTTTAAAAACTCTGCAAGACTTGGAAGAAATCAAAAAGAAGCATTAGACTTTGTAGAATATTTGGAAGAACAAGGTGTAGAAATAATATTTGAAGATGAACAATACAATGAAGAAATGTTTGGACTATATGCATGGTTTAACGAAAGAAGGGCAAGAGATGATAGTAAAAATATAAGAAGAAATTTAAGGCATAAAATTGAGGAGGGGGATTTACTTGTTAAGGCAATATATGGATACGATAAAGATGGAAAACAATTAGTAGTAAATTCAGAAACAGCACCAGTAGTACAAGAAATTTTTGAACTATATTCTAAAAGTTGGGGTTATCAGAAAATAGCAACACATTTAAATAAAAAGGGAATTCCAACGCCATCTCAGTCAAGAAATTTTACAAATGCAAAACAAACAGCAAATTGGAAGGCACAGCATATTGTAAGAATATTAGATGATAGAAGATATATTGGAGATTATGTAGGAGGACATACAGAAAAAATAAGCTTTAAATCTAAAAAAACAAGAGTAAAAGCACAAGAAGAATGGACTATAATAGAGAATCATCATAAAGCGATAATAGAAAAAGAATTATTTGAAAAAGTACAAAAAATTAGAGCAAAGCGAAAAAAAGAAAGTAATAAGTATAACAATGGTTTTAAATTTGTAGATACAGAAAACAACTTATATTCAGGACTTTTATATTGTGGAAGATGTGGAACTTTAATGTATAAAAGGAAAGGAACGAGTGGCACAAGAAAAAGACCAGATAGTTATATATGCAAGAAGTATAGTAATGAAGGTGCTATAAAGGATGACATAAGAGAAAACTATGGTTGTACACCACATAGAATTAAAATAGAGTATTTAGACCAAATAGTAAATGCATATATAGATAATTTAATAAGTAATCCAGAGTTTAAAAGTTTTGTAATGGATAACGTAAAAGCAATTAGCACAAATAAAGTTACATTAGAAAATGACTTGACAAAATTGAGACAAGCTCTAGATAAGTTACAAAAACAATATAAGCAAATTTATGAAGATAAACTAAATGATTTAATACCAGAATTTTTATTCAAAGATAAAAAACAAGAGTTAGATAAAAAAATTGAAAATGAAGAAGAAAGAATAAAGGAAACAGAAACTAGATTAAATAGCTTAAATAAGTTAGAAGATAAAGAAGAATTAATATTTAAGGCATTAGAAGATATAAAGAAAAACGGATTAAGAAAAGAGGAACTTTCAAGATTATTTGATAAGATTGTAGTATTTGATAAAAACGAAATAACAAAAGAAGAAAAAGACTTGCATAACCTAAATGATATGATGTATAATGAATTGTACGAAAATGGAGGTCTAACATTCCAGTTGAAATTTATGTATCCACAAACTATCACAAACAGGAGGATGTGATATCGGGAAAAGACCTATTGACTTACATTTAAAGGCATTCAAACAGCTTGGAGTAAATGTAAGTATGAAAGAAACAACTATAAGATGTACAACTGAAGAAATGAAACCATCTGAAATCATTTTAGATTTTCCAAGTGTTGGAGCTACTGAAAATATAATGCTAGCATCAGTTTTTATAGATGGAGTTACAAAAATAAAAAATGCAGCCAAAGAACCAGAAATAGAAGATTTGCAAAATATGCTAAATAAAATGGGAGCTAAAATAAAAGGTGCAGGAAGTGATACAATAGAGATTAGAGGAGTAAAACACTTAGAAAATGTATGTTACAGAGTAATGCCAGACAGAATAGAAGCGGGAACTTTATTATGTGCTGTTGCAGCAAACAAAGGAAACATAAAACTAATAAATGCTGAATCTAGTCATATGGAAAAAACATTAGATAAACTAAAAGAATGTGGTTGTGATATTAGCATAGAAAAGGACCAAATATCATTAAAGGCACCAGAAAAACTTTGTCATGTAGAAATAGAAACAGAGCCATATCCAGGATTTCCGACAGATATGCAATCTATATTTGTTGCTACATTAATACAAGCAGATGGAACATCAACTATGGAGGAAAGAATATTTGAAAATAGATATAAATATGTTTCTGAACTTAGAAAAATGGGAGTAAATATAATACAAGAAGAAAGGAAAATAAAAATAATCGGAGAAAAAAATATAAAAGTTACTAATTTAAAAGCAATGGACTTAAGAGGAGGAGCAGCCTTAGTTATTGCAGCTTTACAGGCGAAAGGAATTACAGAGATTTCAAATATAGAATATATATTAAGAGGATATGAGAATTTTGATGAAAAATTAAGAAAATTGGGAGCAAATATTAAAGTAAAAGAAGGTGAATAAATGCAAAAAAATTCCAGAGATAAACATAGAACAAAAAATAATAGAAATACTAAAATAGAAAAAGAAAAAAGGCTAAAGAAATATAAAATTATTAAGTTAATATTTAAGTTATTTATATTTATAGCTTTATTAACAGGTTTAGTAGTATATGCATTTACATCACCAATATTTAACATAAGCGAAGTTAGAATAATAGGAAATGAGGAGTTTGAAGATGAAGAGTATTTAAAATTATCAGGATTAAAGACAGGAGAAAATATATTTAATTTTAGAAAATCAAAAGCTATTTATAATATAAAAACTAATGGATATGTAGAAAGTGTAAAAATAAGAAGAAAGCTACCAACAAAAATAGAAATAACTATAGAAGAAAGAACACCATCATATTTAATAGCTTTAGAAGAAGAAAAATTCGCATATATAAATAATCAAGGATACATTTTAGAGATATCAGAGATTAAAATACCTTTAGCTATAATAACAGGGATATCGACAAAAACGGAGAATATAATAGAAGGTAATAGACTTGAAAACAATGACTTAGAGAGATTGCAAAATGTAATACAGATAATAAATTCTATGAAAAATATTGAAATAAACGAAGAACTAAGTAAAATTGATATTACAAATAAATCTAACTACATCTTAACTTTTGAACAAGAAGCAAAAGAGGTGTATTTAGGAGATGTAAGTAATTTAAGTAGCAAAATATTATATATGAAATTTGTACTGGAAGAACAAAAAGGTGTACCAGGTATTATACACTTAAATCAAGAACAAGTTTATTTCTCCCCAAAATAAAAAACATATATATATTACATTCTAATTGTAGAGGTGGCGAAAGCAAGAAAAAATATAAAAAGAAGAAAATTTATTTTATTCTTTTTATATTTTTTCGAGCACAACATGGAAAATTTGCTAAGCAAATTTTACTGCGGTGGGAATAATTTTTAGATGTGCCCCCTACAACGAAATTATTAAGATATGAAAGGAAAAAATAATATGAACAAAAAGCAAATAGCAATAACTAGATCGGAAGAGCACA
>CAOKRJ010000066.1 GCA_948471115.1 uncultured Clostridium sp. | reverse complement strand
AACAATATCATTTTTGGTACTCTCTTTCAATATTTTATTTTCAATCTACTTGTGATATATCTATTTTAAACCTATATGTAACCTTTTTATTTAATTTTTTACTTTTATAATTTTAATTATTGCAGGTAATTGCTTCGATTTTTATTGTTGGTAAATTTTACTACACTTCATGTGAGGCATTGCTATCAACACTTAATCCTATAAGTTTTGTATTCAGATTTTCAAAGTATGTATTGGCTTTTGCAAATCCTATAATTTCTGTTGTGCATACAGGGGTAAAGTCCTAACGTTAGAAACTTTTAATTTTTTATAAAATGCCTTATTTTTCATCTATTCATTAGAATTTTGTGTGTTTTCAGAACTCATAATTTTTTGTATATCTGCTTTTAATTGTAAAATATCATTTTTTACTACACACCATATTCCTTTTAAGCTAATTCCTTCATAATCATGTACAATTCTGTTTCTTAATCCTTTTATCATGTTCCATTCAATAAAAGAATATTTTTGCATAGTTTCTTTTGATATATTTTTTACTAATTCTCCTATTTGACTAATTGCAAATACTGTTGCATCTATTGTTTTGTCATCATTGCAAAACTCCTCAAAATTAAAACCTTCTGTGTATTTAATGCATTTATCAATATATTCTATCATTTTTATAAATGTCATATATTCTTTATTTTTCATATACTACAACTCCTG
Source organism: uncultured Clostridium sp. (assembly GCA_948471115.1). GTDB lineage: Bacteria > Bacillota > Clostridia > TANB77 > CAG-508 > CAKPSH01. The sequence goes on along the minus strand of CAOKRJ010000066.1, from coordinate 7,045 downwards.
TTCTTTTTATTTCTTCATCTATTTTAGAGTCTTTTATTATTTCTGATTTTTCAAAAGCATCAACTTGTTTATTAAATGCCTCTTCTATTTTTGTTATCAAGCTAAATAATTTGAACCCCATCAATGTTTCCTTTGTATCTATTATGAGGTCTATATCACTATTTTCGTCTGCTATTTCTTTTGCATACGAACCAAATAAAATAACATTATCAACAGGTATGTTTTTTAGTAATTTTGCCAATATAGCTTTTATTTCTTCAATTGTATATACTTTTTTATCCATAATTCCTTTTGTATGATATATTTTATCATACTCTCCCTTCTTCAATTTTATTGTACCATAATTTGTAAGAAAATACTACTTCTTTTTTACGTTTTTATTATTCCGTTGAGATTGCCTTTTAAAATAAACTCTATTGTTTTGTCATTATATATAACAATTTTATCTATAATAGAATTTAATAAATATTTACTTGGTTCATTTGTGTTTATAATTTCATCAAATATGTCCATTGCTGATTTTATCTTTTTTTCTTTATCTTCAAGTATTTTTTCGTCATCTTTTGCAAGTGTTTCTTTTAAACTAATTATTTGACTTTGTTTGCTATTTTCTAAATCTTTATAAGCATTCTCCACCATTTCTCTTTGCTCTAATGATGTAACCTGAACTAAATCTTTTATTTTTTGAGATAGCAAAAGTTTATATTCTTCGTTAAGTATATTATATTCTCGTTCTAGTTTTTCTCTGTTTATTTTGCGTTTATTTGCTTTGTTATCTAATTTTATTTTTTTAATTTCATCTTCATAAGCTACTTTTAATAATTTTAGATATTCTTTTAAATGTATCAATATATCCTTTTCTAATGTTTCGTGGATTTTACATCTTGCAATTCCATATCTTCTATAATCTGTACATTCATATCCCTTTTCCTCTTTTCTTCTGATAAAAGTTCCACTCACTCCTCCTCCACAGTCTCCACACTGACACATTCCTCCAAATATATAATTTCTTTTCGTTTTTGTACTTTTGTTTTTTACTCTTTTTATTTTTAGCTCTTGTGCTAGTTCAAACATCTCTTTTGATATTATTGCCTCGTGATGATTTTCAAAAACAAAGTGTTCTTCTTCTGGTAATTTTGCTATTCTTCCTCTTATTGTTATAGTTCGCTTTTTGTGAACTCTTAAATTTCCACAGTATACATCATTCTCTAGTATATTTTTTACCATATCTGTACTCCATAATTCTTGTACTTTTTGCTTATATACTCTACCTCTTTCTAAGTGTTTCCTTTGATAATATACTGATGGAGTTGGAAAATTATATTTATTACTATTTAATATATCTGTTATTCGTTTTCTTCCTAACCCACTCTCTACATACAGCTTATATATTAGTTCTATTGCTCCTCTTAGCTCTTCAATCACATACAGTTTTGGTATTCCATCTTCAAAGACTTTTTCATATCCATAGTAGTTACCCATAATTAACCTACCTGTTTTTTGTTTTGATAACATATTACTTCTAGTTTTCCTTGAAATATCTTTTACATATCTTTCATTATACCAAGTTGTAATACCTATTGTGTCATCTCTATCATTTTGTACATCATATACACCTCCCATTTCTGATACAAGTATTAAATTTTTGTTTGCTTTCTTGAAGTCATCTATTAAAGTAAGAACTTTACCATTATTTCTTCCTATTCTTGATAAATCTTTTGCTATAACTACATCAATAACGTCTTCATCTAAATTTTCTAACATTCTTCTAAATGCTGGTCTATTAAATGTGTATCCTGAAACATTGTCATCAATATAGATATTCTTATCTGCTATATACCACCCTTTTGCCCCTGCATATTCTTTAATTATTCTTATTTGTTCTTCAATACTAGAATAATTTTCTTTATCTTCATCTCGACTTAATCTTGCATAGGCTGATATAATGAGTGTTTTACTTTTATAGTCATTATGTCTTATTTTAAAATTACTTGTTTTATTATCTGATTTGATATTATCTACAAAACTCATATATCCTCCTTCTTTGCAAAATTAGATATACTTAAATAGTTTTGAAGATAGACTAAATAATTTATTTATATAATAGGAAAGTTATACTTTCCTATTATATAAATACTATAATCTCTAGCCCTTGAGATTTTCTCCTTACAGTCGAAAACTCAATCGGGCGAGAACAAATTAAAGAAAAATCTTTGATTTTTCTTATTTGTTCTTATATCTTATATCAACTATTTAAGTATTTCCAAATGTATAAATGATATTATTTTTTATAATTGGAAGTATTTCCTCCATTCCTGAAATAAAGATTCCTACTTTATTTCCTTTAACCTTTAATTCGTGTATCTTATCTTTTACCTCCTTTTTCTCTAGTTCTTCTTTATTCACAAAAACTTGTGAATAGCTTTCATTATCTATAATTTTTGTTGCTATTTTCATATACTTTACCTCACTATTTAATAATATTTTGTACATATACAAAAAATAACTTGATTGTTACATAATCACTATATTTTAATAATCATTAAACGACTGATAGCTAAATCAGTTCCACAGGCTACATTTCTTTGCTTTATACAAAGTCATCTTCATTGCCTTAGACGGTCTTATCACGCTCGGACTATGACTAGATAAGAGTATCATTATACCTATTATTCATCATCGCCATATTAGTTAGCTTTCCTAATATCAATAGTTTAGATATTTTTCGCTCGCTTTATGTTCTAAAGGTCTTGGCGTATCCACTATAACTGGCTTAGTAATAACAGGAATGTATTTAATGATTGTTTATTTAATTTTCAATGTTCTTTTAAGTGAGAATTTTTCCTCTATTTATAACAGCACTTGAAATTCAAAAAAAATTACGATTTTTACAAAATATTTTCAATTTGTTTACTTTTTCAGTTCTTTTACTTTTTCCCTCTCACTTTATTCCTCACTTTGAGTATCATTTTTTGTTAGTAAATTAAAATTTTTTATACCCTTTCACTTATTTAGTCACTGAGCTATACTTTTACGAAGTCTAATTTGCAAAAATATTAAAAATTTTAATATTCACTCATTTATTTGCTCACTTATATGGATTTTCGCACCCCCTATTTTGTAAAATATTTTCAAAAATCTTTTATTCTCTCAATATATTCCTCACTTTAACTACCTTTTATTGATAGTAAAACTCAATTTTTTATTTTCTTCATTTTTTTGTCCAATTAAGGACATTTTTTATAGCATAAATATATATAAATAAAAAAAATAAGAGATACTAATTTCTTAATATCTCAACATTTATTTATCAAAAAACACCTACTAAAATTATTAAGTGCTTATATCTCCTTATCTTGAAATTTATTCATCTTCCCTTGATTTTTCTTCTCTTCTAAAGTTTTCTGTCTTTTTTCTTCCCTCCTCTGTAGGTTGAAATATTTGAGGATTATCAAAAATCGAATTTTGTTATACTAATTTAAAAAGGAGGATTTTAAGTTATGGACTTGCAAGAAGCAACTAAAAAAAGAATATTAGCTTTATGTGATGAAAAAAATATTACTATAAATAAACTTGCTACTCTTGCTGGAGTCAGACAATCGACTGTAAATAATTTAATAGATGGTACTAGTAAAACTCCAACATTATTAACAGTTCTTCGTTTATGCTTAGGCTTAGATATGCAACTTAAAGAATTTTTTGACGATGAAATATTTAAAGACTTAGATGATGAATAATTTAGAACATTATTTATAATCTAAGTCTTTATTATTTTTTCTACTTTATCATTCTATATCTTTATTTTTTCATATTTTTATATTGTTTCAATTTGTTTATCCTTTATCTCGTTTAATTTATCATTTTCATCTTCTAGTAGTTCGTTTTTATCTAATTTATTACTATCTAAATATTTATAGTTCAAAGCATTTGATTTACTAATAACTGTTTTGCCAAGTTTCCTTTCAAGGTCATCTCTTGCTACTTTTGCAACATTACCACCCATCTTAGCTACTTTTACATTTTCTTTTAATCCATAAGGTTTATGCTCTTTCGCAAGTTCTCTTGTAGCTATTTCTCCTAAATCTGTTAAAGCTACTTCTACATCTGTCATATTATCTCTTAATGACTCTTTTCTAATATTCTTATGCTCTTTATACTCACTTGCTTTCATTCCTGACCAGCTTTGATATATTTCATTGGTTAATATAGCATATTCATAATTTTTTTCTATTCCATTTTCTTTCCATACATCAGTTAGCTTTTTCCTATCCAAAATACCCTTTAATCGTGCTTCAATCCACTTATCATCATATCCTCTATTTCTATAATAGTCTATAGCTCTATTTATTGCAATTTCTGGGTCAAAAATTTCATTTATTCTATCATTTCCCATTTGAGCAAGCCACAACTTAAATGGTTCTGCTTTTGAGCTTGGTATAGTCTCTATTAATCTCAAAATACCTTTTGTATCTAATGTATCTGTTAAATAATTTTTTCCGTCTTTTTGAGATTTTATTTTCAGTTGTACGATATTTTCGTACAACTGACTTCCTTCATCTGTTAACTTCCTTTTTAAATCTGACCAATATCTTTTAGGAATATTACTGTCTGTTAAAGCACTAATAACATCTATAACACTAAAATAATATTCTTCTTTCTGAGCATCCCAAACACTTCTTATCTCATTTCCTTCAAAAAGGTTTGAAATTGTTTCTAATTTGTTATTTTCATTTTCCATTTAAATCATTCCTTGTATAAATTTACTCTTATGTACAAATTATACCAAGAATATACATTTTTTTCAATTAAAATTTCATTTATTATATGGAATACTTAACTAAAAATTACAAACAAAAATAATTGATTATATCTTATCGTTATGCTAAAATTACTAATATAAGGAGTATAATATGGATATTTTTGGTATAAAAAACTTGACAAATAAAGAATTTGACTTTAATTATGATAGTTATTATAGAAATATTGGATTAGATTTGCTAAAAGCAAAAACGGAAAACGATAAGAATGCAATAATAAAAACATCAAAGGAAAATTTTGATAATTTATTAAACAACATTTATATTGATAAAAATATTTTGATGGATAATTTTATTAATCTTATACTAGATAACAATTCTTCCAAATATTTATGGATTTTATATAGTAAGTACGATAATGAAGAAAACTATATTGATAAAATAAGTAACATATTAAAACAAGAAAATAAAATTATTCGTGGTGGTGCAAATATTTATAAAATGAATGGATGGATGGCTCACAGTTTATATGTTTACCAAATTATAAATAATAATATTGCTAAAAATGTAGAAATTTTTACTTGCTATGGAAATATGGAAAAAAGAGAGCAAATATACGAATTACATACGATTTATAATACATTATCAATAGAAGCAAAGTTTATATTAAAAATTTTTGCATTAATTCATGACATTGGAGTTATTGAGGATGTTAAATCTCACGATAAAGTAGGAAGTAAATATGTAGAGAATGTTTTACAAGAGATAGGTTTAAATCAAAAAAAATTAAATGAAAGTAATATTAATATAGATTTATTAGATTTTACAAATATATTAAAGGGATTAATAAATCAGCACGTATTAATAACATCATTATCTTCAGAAAGTAGTGATTTATATGTAGAAAAACAATACAAAGAATTATTAAACTCTATACCACAAGTTGAAGGTATAAAAAATAATATATCTAAGATATTATTTTTACTTGCATATGCAGATTTGATGGCTGTAGATGAAAATCTAATGACTGAAGAAAAATATCAAAGAACTAAAAATGCATTTTATTATTTTGATGATTTGAGTTGTGGAAAAATTCCTAAAAGAGAGAAAGAAAAAGTATCTATTGAAAGACTCTGTGATATGACAGGAGAGAAACAATCCAAAGATTTAATTACACAATTTAATACTATTTTAGTTAAAAACCATATTAATAAAACTCAATTTATTGAAGATATGTATAATGTTAAGCGTATGAGATATACATTATCCTTAATGAAAGAATTAAACGATTTTTCACTGACAATTAAAATATATTATGAATTATTTGAGTTCATAAAATCATTAGAAAGTACAGAAGAATTAAAAAAATATACCATTATATTTATACCTAATAAGGAAGATTACGAGTTTGCAAAACAACTTAAAAATGGAAACTTTTTTAAATGTATAGAAAATATGAAAAAATCACATAAAGATAATTACATATATAAAAACATAGCTATAACAAGGGAATCCAATTCAAATGAAAAATTCTTATATATCAAAGTAATATAAATCTTTTGGTCATTTCATCAAATATTATAATATTTGACAGAAATGACCATTAAAATTTATCTTTCATCTCTACTTTTTATTTTTTGTTGCTATTGTAATTGATAGTTTTTCAATAATTTTTCTATAACATCTTCCAGTTGTTTTGTACTATAACCTTTGGGAAAATAACCTTTTAAATTTTCTACTTTAAATTTTATCTGTTCCTTTTGGTTTGGTTTTTGTTCTGTCATTATATTGAAAATCGGGTCCATATCTAGTTTGTTTTGTTTGCTTAATTCTTTCATTCTTATTGCTTGTGAATATGAGGGGGTGCAATCTTCACTTTCTATTGTTTCTAATAAGTCCTTTTGTTCTTGTTCTCTTAAATATGATATTTCTACTGCTGGGTTCATTGCCATTTTATTATCATCAACTAATTGTAATAATGGTCTTATAAGTTCCGTTAGTCTTACATATCTTTGTGCTTGTCTACCACTTATTCCCTCTGCAATTTTATCTCTGGACTTGTGGACACTGTGTCTATAAGTTTTTTTACTTTGATTTTTTTCTGCCTCTAATTTCATTTTATAAGCAAATGCCTTTTCACTTGGTAATAAAACAGGAACTTGTGTCTTCCCTGCTTTTTCACAAGCATATTTTCTTCTATGCCCACTCACTATTTCATATCCTCCTTTTTCTCTATTTCTTACTATTAACGGCTCTATAACTCCGTATTCTTTTATACTTTCAATTAA
>CAOKRJ010000065.1 GCA_948471115.1 uncultured Clostridium sp. | reverse complement strand
AAAATTGGCGTAGGTTTATAGCCTACCGTGGGTTCGAATCCCACCCTCTGCGCCATTTATTTATATAGTAAGAAATTTCTCCTAGCAGGAGAAATTTCTGTAATAGATAATTATGGGAATTGCTAGAATTTCTTAGCAGTTTCCACCGACTAGAAATTCTTGGAATTCGCTTTTTATTAATTTAAAATATATGGAGATTTACCCAAGTGGTTGAAGGGGACAGTTTGCTAAACTGTTAGGGTTGCGTAAGTGGCCGCGAGGGTTCAAAGCCCTCAATCTCCGCCAAAATTATAGACGTGCAAAAGCACGTCTAATAATTTTAAAAGATGACTTAAAAAGGATATATCCAATGAGATGAAAAAGATAGTACATTTTTTATATTATTTTTTAATAAACCTTATATCATCACCAAAAAATCTGCAAATATTATAATAGCCAACTAACCTAGAAACAATACGTTCATCATAATTTTTAAACAAATTATCAATATTCAAATTTGTAGAAATAATAGTTTTAGTTATATGATTATTTTGATTTAACAATCTAGTATTAATAATATTAAATAACTCAGCAAATTTTAAAGCATTAATATTTTCAGTTCCTAAATCATCAATTATAAGTAAATCAACAGTTAAAGTATTAGTATAAATATTGTCAGAAGAATTTTCTTTTCCAAACTTATAATCAATAATAGAATCTAACATAGAAGAAGCAGATTGATATAAAATAGTTTTATCAACTTTTAATAATTCATTAGCAATACAATTAGAAAGAAAAGTTTTTCCGAGTCCAGTATTACCAATAAATAAAAGGTTTTTTTCTTCTGGGTCATCAAAATTAGATATAAAATTTTCAGCAATCATTTTAATATTTTCTATATTTGTTCTAGGAGAAATATTAGCTTTAAACTTATCTGGATTTATATCTGTAGAATATAATGAAACATCAAAAGTGGAAAAATTTTCTTTATTCAAATCTCCAATATTAGAAGAATTGTACTTTATATTAAATAACTTTTGCTTAATACAACTACAAAAAACAGTCTTATTATTTTCATCAATAACATAACCAGTATCATTACAAAGTTTACACTCATAATTAGGTGTAAAGAAATCATCAGGCAAGTTTAAGTTTTTTATAATTAATTCTTTATCTTTTTTTAGTTTCTCAAATTCCTCTTTTGCTTTTTCATATTCTTCAATATTATTCTCTAAAATTAATTTTGAAAGCATTATTGCATAATTATTTATCTTAGAATTAATCTCATCTAACTTGGGATAATCCCTATAAAGAGAAGATTTTTTATACTCAAAATTCGTATCAGCAATAAATTTTTTCTTTTCATACTCTTTTAATAATTGCTTTAAAATTAAATCAGACAAGACTATACCTCCTAAATATTAACAGTAGTTTTATTATCATTATCAATATAATTTTGATTATTTGCATATAAATTATCAAAATTACTATAATTTCTCTGTTCATAATTATTGTATTTAGACTTTTTCTCTAATTCCTTAATATTTTTTTGTTGAGACTTATACTCAGCTAAGAAATTTTGAACTTCCTCTGCACTCTTCAAATTTCTATCATGCCATCCACTTATAATTACATTCAAGTAATCAAAAGAAGGATTAGTCTTTGATGTGGTTTTCTTTAAAGCTATTTCAATTATATCTAAAGGATAATTATATTCAATAGTCCATTTTTCAATATAAGCAGATTCATATTCTGTTAACGGTCTAGCAAGTCCTAATTTTTTTGAAATTGTGTTTTTAATTTTTTGTAATTTACCTTGTTTTTCAGAATATAACTCTAAATCAGAATAAGTCTTAATACCGTTTTTAGCCCAAGCGTCAGCAACTGTTTGTAAATAATTTCTGTGAAGTGCAGATTTCTTGTAACAATAATTAAATAAAGCAATCATAACTTCTTCATCAAATAAATATTTCTTAAACCATAAATCTATATCAGAATACCAAGAAGGGGTCATAATTCCTTGAAAGAACGAAGTATTAATTGTTTCAACAGCCTTTGCACGATACTGATTTTTAGTATTGTTCTCTATATCTTCAGCAGATAATGCAACTTTTGGTTTATATAAATTATGAAGTTCTATCTCTTTTAGATTATTTAAAATATATCCAGTAGTTTTCTTTGTAATAACGCCAGATTCTTCCCAATATTTTAGTGCTTCTTGAATAACATTAATATGAAGAGCTAATTTTTTAGACATATCATTAAACTTTATTTCCTTGCCGTATTTTGAGATAAAAGTTAAATAAAGGAAAACCTTTATATAATCACCAGGTGCTTGAGGTAAATATTCTGTAAAAAAGATATCAGGTATATCAGTAGTAGAGAAAAGTATTGACTCATCATTATGCTCTATTTTCATGTTAATGTTTCACTCCTTATAAATAATTCTAATTTAAAATTATATCATTTTCTGTATAAATATACAATGGAATTTGAAAATTTAAAATAATTTGGATTGTAGGTTTGTCAAACATATGTCACACTCTCTTAGAGTTGTCTGTATTTGAAATACCTAATATCTGTAGTCTGCTCCTCACAACTTCGTTGTGGCACTTAAGAAAATTGATAATATGTACCATTTTATGCACTTTTCTTAAGTTTATATTCTTTTAGCTGTTCATTTGGACTCTTCCATCCTAATGGTTTCATTGGAAAATTATTATATTCTTTTTCTAAATATCCTAACTTCTTTTCAAACTCTTCAAAACTTTCAAACTTTCTTTTGTAATAAAATCTTTCTTGGTCTTTTCTGTGACTTCTTTCTACTTTTCCATTATGTCTTGGCGTTTTTGGTTTTATTAATTTATGTCTTATATTTTCCTTCTCTAATGCCTTTTCAAATTTCGTTTTCTTTTCTGTCCCTTGTGGATTTAATCTATTTGTGAATTCCGTTCCATTATCTGTTTGTATACATTCTATTTTGAATGGAAATTTCTTTATTATTATTTTTAAAAATTCCTCTGATGCATATGTACTTTGTTCTTTACTTGCCCATAGTACTCTCTTCCTTGTATATTCATCTATTGCTGTCATTGGTAATATCTTCCATCTTCCTCTTTTATTTCTTTTGTTAAACAATTTAATGGTACATATTTTAATCTACTTGTACTCTTTCTCCTGGATACGTCATTTGTTGATACGGCTTTGGCTCATATTGTTTTTTCTTACTTGGTGTTTTTTCATATATTCCTATTCGTTGCATTACTCTGTATAGACTAGTTATACTTCTTGTGTATCCTTTTCTTTTTAGCTTTATCCATAGTACTACTAACCCTGTTTCTTTATTTTTTGCTTTGTAATCTTTTATCATTTTTATTTCTTGTTCGCTATGTTGGCTTGGATGGCTTTGTGGTCTTCTTGATCTCTCTTTTAGCGATTTTGCTGTTCCATCATATCTTTCTCTCCATCTATATATTGTTTTTCGATACATTTTAAATTTTATTGCTGCTTTTGTTACTCCATGTCTATACAAATATTCTACTACTGTTTGCTTATATTGTATATCTTGTGTTATACTATTACTCATAGGAAATACCTCCAATATTTTAAGTGTTTTGTGGTTAAAACTACTTTATCATATTTTGGTATTTCCTTCAATTTTTTATTTCTTATATTGGGTGTGTCATATCTATTGTAAACCTATAATTTTTTGAAATTAAAATTTTTTGTAAGCCTTTGAAATTTAGTTTTATAGTTTTAAATTTTATGAAATTTTATTTCTATAAAGAACAGCACAAAAAAATAAAAAAAGGATACATCTAATTTAAAATTTTTTTAATTTCTATTTTTCTGTCTATAAATAACAACACCACAAATAAAAAAAGAGGGACATTAAATATAAAAAAATTTTATTTTATAGAACATTATAAGGAATTAATTTATTACTTTTAGATGCTAATAAATAATTTTTTTAAATTAGATATTTAATAATAAATTGTACTTTTATGCGAAAATATTGTTAAGCCAATGTTCCAATAAACATTTTTTAAGAATATAAATTGGTACTTTAAAAGTACATGAAAATAATGAAAAATTGAATTTCTTGTCCTAGAAAGCATTGAATTCGTTCACACGGAATTCTGTATAATGGGATAAAATCCCAAACCCTGATTAAAAATTTCATTTTAAATAGTTCTATTTTATATCCTAAATTGGTTAACAAAATAGAACTATTATTATAAGATAGATACGATTAAAGTGTTGTTAATATTGGGGGAGAAAATGAAAGCAAATTTAGAGATTTTTACGAATGATAAATATAAATTATTGAAATGGATTGCAGATAATGAAATCCAATACAGAAAAGCAAAGTATTTATCGTCAAGTCAGCAGGAAATTGCTGAAACACTACATTATTCTAAAAGTAAAACTAATAAATATATGAATGAGTTAATAGAGTCGAAATTTTTAAAGAAATATAAACAAAGAGGTAAGTATGCTTTAACACGACAAGGATATGATGCAATTGAAGTAATAGAAAAGATTAGAATAAAAGGAGAATATAAAAATGTCTAGAAAAAAATATGATATATCAGAGGAAATACTTCAAAGAGGAATATTAGATAATCCAGATAGAATAGGAAAATACATATACTATAATATGAGAAATACAACAATAGGAAGTCTAAGAAATTGTGGATTAATAATAGATAGAGACTATAAAGATGAAGATAGAAAACCAGATGGACTAATTGTAGACAATACTAAAAGGGTAATCGCTGTCATTGAAAATAAGAGTTTATCTAAATATAATACAGAAGTACTAAAAAAATCTGCTACAAATCAAGCTATTGAAGTTGCTGTAAATTTAGGTGCTAAATTTGTGATAAGTACAGATAGCATTAATAGTAATTGGTATAACGCAATAACTAATGAACCTATTATAAATAGTGATGGAGAATTATTAAAAGAACCTTTTGGTATTACAACATGTAATACTGCAAAAATGGAACGATTAATAGAAACTTTAGATTCATTGATTTCAGAAAAATGTAATGAAATAAAGTATGAGAAGGAAATTGATCCTACACCATTAGCTTTATCAATTTGGAATAAAATATATAAAGCAACCGCTGCTACACCAGAAAATTGTCTTTATACATTTGTTGAAATCTTTATATTTAAATATTTAAGTGACTTAAATGTTTTGAAAAATATAAATAGTTTTAGATATGTACTAGCAATGTATAAAGATGCGTCAGAAGATGATGTTTTAACATATTATGCTAAGAATGTAAGACCTGAAATAAAAAGATTATTCCCTCAAGATAGCGATGGAACAACTATTATAAATGGAAGTATCTTTGTTAATGATAAAACTGGAAATAGTATTACAGGATATGGTAAAACTTTTAGAAATATACTTGAAATGTTTAAAGATGTCAAATTAAAAAATATTGATAAAGACTTTAAATCCAAAATCTTTGAGGTGTTTTTTAAAAAAGACAGTCAAAAAGGAGGAATGGGTCAATATTTCACTCCATTAAAAGTTGTCCAACAAATAGTTAATATGGCAGAATAAGACCTAATATGAGAATTTGCGATCCAGCTTGTGGTGTTCGGTAAGTTTGTACTAGAGGCAGTTTCTAGAGATTTAGATCGTTTCTATAAAGTAGAAAATGGAAAATTAAAAAGGTATATAACAATTGAAGGATTTGATAAGGGTTTTACAAAGGAAAATGAGAGAACTATTATATTAGCTAAAGCAAATATGATGATATACTTTTCTGATTTAATAAAAAATCATTCAGATATATCTGCTCAATTTTCTGAATTATTTAATGATACTTTTCATCTTAGAACATCTGTATTAGGTATATTAGATTATATACCAGAAGAAGATAAACAATATGACTTAATTCTTTCAAATCCACCATATGTAGGAAGTACTGATGTATTTAAACGAGAAATCGAAAGCAATGGAAAACTAAAAAAATATTATACAAAAAAAGGTACAGGATTAGAAGGTTTGTTTATTAAATGGATAATCCGCAGTCTTAATAGTAATGGACAAGCATTTATAATTGTTCCAGAAGGCTTTATGTATAGGCTACAAGATAAAGATCTTCGAGAATTTATGGTAGAAGAATGTATAATAAATGGAATTATATCTTTACCATTAAACACATTTTTTTCTACAAATAAAAAAACCTACATTTTATGTTTAACAAAAAAGATAAGGAAAATAGAAAAAAACAATCTACACCAATATTTACATATTTATGTTCTTCTATTGGAGAATCATTAGATATAAATCGTTTTGAAACGCCTGATGAAAATGATTTAGCGGATGCAGCATATGAATATCATAGTTTTAGTGGAAATCCTAACTTATATATGCAAAGAATAAAAGAGGGTAAAATAATAAACCTTAGATTAAAGATATTAGACATTGATTGGTTTCTGCAAAATATAAAGAGCAATTGGGTTATTGATAATAATTGGTCTGATGATGAAAAAATAAAATTAGGTATTAAAGAAGAAGAAAAAACTATGAATGCATCTGATTTGTCGGATTTTATTGATATTGTAATAGAAGACTTAAATTCTTATAAAGAGGAGTTAAATAATGTATAAAAGTTTGAAGTTATCAGAATTATTTATATTTGAAAAAGGAAGTAATGAATTGAATAAAAAAACCATAAATGAGAATTCTGGAAATATTCCTGTTTATTCTGGCCAAACGGAAAATGTAATATAATAGAAGGCGAATTTTCATTAGCACAGAATAATGGAATACTTAAACCTATAGACGATAAAAATATGGAAAATATATCTTTAGACTATATAATGTATCTATTAAACAAAAAATTACCACCTTTCTCAAGAGGAGAAGGGAAACAAAAAAGCTTGCTTAAACAACATATTTTGGATGTATATATAGATATTCCTATATTAGACAATTATCAATTTAATCTTAAAACTCAAAAACAAATTGCAATAAAATTTCAAAAGATTGATGAGAAATTCAAAAAATTAATTACTGATAAAATATCCTTACAAAATATAACAATTGACTTAGAAAAATATAATAATTGTGTATTTAAAAAAGTGTCAGATATATTTGATTTGTCTGTTTCTACAAATAATTCGAAATTCACCAAAAGTTTTATAAAAAAATTTTCTGGAGATATACCTGTATACGGTGCAACTAAACTTCCTAATGAAGTAGGTTACGGATATATAAAAGACAATGTTGAAATGGTTGAAATAAAAAAAGAAAGGAGAATCGTTACTAAAATTAAATACTTTGAAAATCGTTTGACATATAATATAGATGGAACTGCTGGATATATTTTTTATAGAAAAGGAAGATTTAGCTTATCAGAAAAGGTTCAATCATTAATTATTAAAGAAGAACTTAAGGAAGTTTTAAATCCCGAATACTTAAAATATATAATGCAACCAATATTTAGAAAAAATATAAGAGGTAGAAAAGGTCCAAACGGAGAAAATGAGTTTACTAAAATAGGAAAAACTATTATAGAAGATTTGTTAATACCAATTCCTGTAGATAATAATCAAAAATTTTCCTATGAGAAACAGACAGAAATTGCAAATCAATATAAAAAGTTTGAAAAAATAAGAGATATTATTATTTCTAAAATTGATGATATTATAAATGTACAATTTGATTTATAAATAGAAGGAAGAGACTATCGTACAAGTTGTGTAAATCGGATTTCCTTCCAATTGATAACAAAATTTTAATAATTAAAT
>CAOKRJ010000064.1 GCA_948471115.1 uncultured Clostridium sp. | reverse complement strand
TAATGCTTTATTAAAAGCTTCAGTTTCATCTTTTCCAACAAAAGTTTTTGTCATTACTTTGCCTGTAGTTGTATCTCTACCTACTGTTAATATAGCTTTAGGAGTTATTATAAAATAAAAATACTCACATTCTACATTATTATCAAATACTTTACCATTTTCAAACTTACTAATATTTCTATATTTGCAAGTATCTTTAAACTTACATCTATTACAATTTCTTTACTAGATAGTTTTGTATTTTTATCTTTGATTCTTTTTAATAGATAAGTTCCTGATGTTATTCCTTTAATTTTCAATGTACTTACATCCTTTCCTAAATTTTTAGGAAATACCTTGCTTTTTTTAGTATTTTAATGCTATAATACATATAGAAACATTTATGCAAGGTAATCCTTGTGATTTGAGATTCAAAATGTTTTTGAAGATTTAAATGGGCAAATTTAAATCTTCGTTTTTATTAGTCATGCACTTCGCTTAAAATTCTTCTTGTGCTGACATATTCGTTAAACTTATCTTTTGTTATTTTAAAGGACTTTCCAATTTTTACACAAGGGAAATCAGCACGATGGAATAAATCCAAACAAGTTTTATTTCCAATGCCTAGTATTTTCCTTATGTCAGCAGTCGTATAAAATATCAAATCATTGTTTCCCATAAGCTTTCCTCCTTTCATTTGTAAATGGATAATAAAGAGTACAAAAATATTGACTTTTGCGTTCAATCTGTTATAATTAATATGTTAAAAATAACAAATCTTAATTATCTATCGATTAACACAATTCTACTATCTATTCCATAAAATGTCAACAGATATTTAAAAATATTTTAAATTTATAACAAAGGTGAGATATGAAAAATAAAAAATTTGATATTGAAATGCATAATAAGAGAAACAACTGTATATTAGTGAAGGATTTTTCTATGATGTTTTATCCAGAAGAAAACGTAGAACATTATATAACAGCTTTGTTTGATTATTGTACTAAGAATAAAATTGTTAAAAAAGCGAATAAAACATATATAGAAAGAGAATTAATAAAAGATTTCTCAAAAGTAGTTCCTTCTCAAACTAAATTTATTGAGATGAATCCAATTAATAAATATACTACTTGTTATACTGAAAAGTATGGAATGTTATTAATGAGATTTTTAAATGCAGATTTTTCTAATTATAAGACTGCTTTTAACACATTCTTTTTTGCTTATGGATTTGAATATTTAAAATACAATCCAAGTCATGATTTTGCTTTAGAAAATAATTGGTGCTTTATTTCTGAAGAAGACTTTATAAAATTTATAAAGCATTGGTACCATTACAATAAAGAAGAGTTTTTAATATATCAAGAAACTTTTAGAAATTGTGTTAATTATATTTATAATTTGAATGGAGATAATAGAGATAAAGACATTGATATTTTAAGTAAATTTAAAGCCTTTAGTTTGCAAGATATGAATATGAGGCACTTGGAAAATAATTATTTAATAGAAAAGGAATCAGAAGTAGATAATAATGATGTAAATAATTATAATATACCACTTTCTAAATTGGCTAGAATGATTGAAAAAAATGAAATTTTTATTGATAAAACTATTATATATAAGGCAAATAAAGGCATATGGGGGATATGCTATAAG
The DNA here is from genome assembly GCA_948471115.1 of uncultured Clostridium sp. Classification (GTDB taxonomy): domain Bacteria; phylum Bacillota; class Clostridia; order TANB77; family CAG-508; genus CAKPSH01. The sequence continues at coordinate 6,154 of CAOKRJ010000064.1, read as the reverse complement.
TTATTAGAGAATATTGTAAATAGAAATGCAATGCCCATAAAGACTTGCGAAAATGATGGAATGTATTTTATACCGAATTATCGAATAGATGAAATATATTGTGATTATAAACATATTGACGGAAGTACTTGTAGAGAAGTAGGAGCAAAAAATAAATATGCACAAAAGGTACAAAAAGATCCAGCGATATCTGCATATAATAAAGTTTACCAAACCAAAATAATGAGAACTAGAAGGAATCCAGATAATAAGGAACTGAAAGAGCAATTTGAAAATTTTAAATTAAGGGGAACAGCCTTAAAAAATGCATATTTATCTGATAGAATTAGTTTAAAACAATATAATAGTTTGCTTGAGATAGTTGCAAATGACAAAACGAATAATGAAATAGACAAGTTACTAAATTAAAAAAATACTTTACTCTGATATATAAATATAAAATAAGAAAAAAGGAGAATGTATGGAAAGAATACTTGATATTGAACATAACAAAAGAAATGAGAATAATGAAATTTCATCATTTATAAAAGAATTAGAGAATGCTTTAAAAAACAACAATTTAGAAAATACACAAGAAAAAAATATTATGAATAAAGGATTGTATGATGAAGTATTAATAGAAATAGAACTAGCACCAAAATATAAAAGTAAGTTAAATAGGATTATAAAAGAATGCATGAAAAATGAGTCTTATGAAAATGAATTTTGGTATATTGATTATGATAAGACTAAAAATACTTATTCTATGGATTATTATATAGATGGACAAGTTACTAAGACACCGCTAACAAGTCAGGAAGTGAAAGATTATGAATTGATAGTCGGAATGACATATTTGCCATATGAGGATGATAGATTAATGCCTATGGTGAGTATAAAAGATAGCATAAAGATTGACGTAGATTCTGCACTATTTGATTTAGAACTTAAAAATAAAAAGAAAATTAAATGAGGAATATATGAAAAAAAGTAATATAAATATTGAAGAATTAGTAAACGTTGAAGTAAACAAAATTAAAGAAGCAGTTATTACAGTTAATGATGATAGACCATTATTTTCTAAACAAGATTATGAAATAGTTGAGGGAGAACCAAAGTATTTTGAATTAGATGAATATGATAGAAGTAGTGGAGCAATTGCACTAATTGGCAATAATACAATGCCATTAGTGACCAAAAAGAGATTAAAATATCCATCACCAAGTGGATGGAACAAATCATTAGAAAATAAAAATTTATTTGAAAAATGCCATATAATTGCATATAGTCTATCGGCGAAATTGGCAGTTCCAAAAAATATTTTTATTGGTACAATAGATTTGAATAAAAGTTATATGAAAAAGATAGAAAATGAAATTGTAAGGTATATTAAAGATAATAAAGTTAGAATAATATATAGAGTTACAATAAAATATAAAGGAACAGACCAAATACCAACAGGAGTTTTAATAGAAGCACAGTCTATTGATGACGACTTTAGACTTTGCAGATTTTGCTACAATCTTCAAAGTGGTGTAAAGTTTAAGTATAGTAATGGAACAGTTATTAGTGATAAAAGAATTTTACCAAAGATAAAAAGAAAAATAGAACTCAAAGTTGAAAAAATTTCTAGGAAAATTTTTACAAATTATATAATAAACACTAGAGCAAAAGAATTTCACTTGATGAATAAAAAATGTACAAAATTAAGAAATGTCAACTCAAAAAACATACAAGAAACCACAGCAATTAAGCAGGACTTATTAGACAAAGGATTGAAACCTTGCGATAAATGTATAATAAATAATACCGAAACAGCAAATTCAGATTTATTAAATAACAAATCTCTTTACTTTTAGACCAATAAATGTTAAAATATAGGTATGAAAGTAAAAGGAGCTTAAGATTATGAATTATAAAAAAATAATAGAGTTTTTAAAAAATCATAATGGTTATATATCTACTAAAGAAATTGAGAATATTGGAATTTCAAAAGTGCAAATTCCAAAACTTATTAAAGATGAAATAATTAGAAAAGTTGCCCACGGTTTATATATAGATAATAATCTAATTGAAGATGAGTTTTTTATTCTTCAAAAAAGATTTTCAAATATTGTCTTTTCATATAATACAGCGTGTTATCTTTTAAACTTAAGTGATAGAACTCCATATGAATTGGAAGTAACTACTATAAAAAACCATAAAATACGTGACAAAGTCAAGGTACATTATGTTGTAGAGGATAAGTTTGATGTCGGTATAATAGAAATAACAAGCCCTTATGGGAATCCTATAAAAATATATAATGCAGAACGCTCGATTTGTGATATACTAAAAAATTCTAATTCAGTTGATATTGAGTTGTATAATAAAATTATAAATAATTATTTCAAACAGAAAAGTAAGAATCTCGCACTTTTAGAAGAATATGCAAAAATATTAAATGTTCATAAAAAATTTCAGCATATAATGGAGGTATTGATTTAGTAATAACATATAAAGAATTGAATAAAAAAGCAAAAGAGATTGAGAAAAAATGCAATTTACAACATCTTGAAATATATCAAAGATTTATGTTTGAAAGAATTTTAGAAAGAATATCAAATTCAAAATATAGAAATAATTTTATTCTAAAGGGAGGATTACTTCTTTCTGCAATGTTTGGAATATAAAGTCGAAGTACAAGAGACATGGATATTTCAGTAAAAGGTATTGATGTATCTAAAGAAAAAATTATAGAAGTTATTAATGAAATATTGTCAATCGATTTAAAAGATGGAGTTAAATTCGAAGTTGTAAAAATTGCAGACATTAGGCAAGAAGATGAATATGGGGGAAATAAGTATAGCATAATTGGAAAATTAGAAAACTTAAAAGTTAGTTTAGAAATTGATATTTCTACAGGAGATGAAATTACTCCAAAAGAACTAAAATATGAATATAATTCGTTATTTGAGGATAAAGCAATATACATAGATTCATACAATATTGAAACGATTTTAGCCGAAAAAATTGAGACAATTTTAAGAAGAGGTCAATATAATGCTAGAATGAAAGACTATTATGACATATATTTCTTCTTAACGAAATTGAAATATAAAATTAATTTAGATATTCTAAAGGATGCAATAAAAAATACATTTACTCAAAGAGAAGCATTTTATTATTTAAAAGATTATGAACAAATATTAGATGGCATAGTACTTCAAGAAAGAATGCAAGATTATTGGAATACATATAAGATAAAAAATAAGTATGCAAAAGACATTGAATTTGAAGATATAATATCTATTTTAAGGAACTTTATAAAGGATATAAGCTTAATGGAGTTAATGGTATAAAAAATATATATTTAAATAATGATTTTAAGATATAATGGAGGAAAAATAGAATGAAAAATGTAATGTTAATTCATGGGTTTAATGGAATTCCCCAAATTTATACATATTTTAGAGAAAAATTGGAAGAAGAAGGATATAATGTAATAGTTCCAGCATTTCCAACTAAAACAGATATAACAATAGATGGATTTTTTGAAGTTTTTGATAAATATAAAACTTATTTTAATAGTGAACTAATTGTAATTGCACATTCAATTGGAAATGCAATGTTTGTAAAATATATTAGTAAAAACAATTTTGATATAGGTTTATATATTAGTTTAGCAGGTTTTGGACAATCTTTTATTACTGAAGGAAGAGAAGACTTAAACACTGTAATAGGACAAATAACAATTAGTTTAGAAGAGAGGAAAAAAGTTGTTGATTTGGTCAAAGATAGATATTCAATTTATAGTAATGATGATCATATAGTCCCATTTAAAATTTTAGAAGAGTATCCCAAAGAAATAAATTCAAATGCTATGTTAATAGAAGGTATTGGTCATATGGGTAAAAAAAGTGGATTAGAATCATTGCCCCAAGTAATAGAAATTATAAACAATATGGAGGTATAAAATGGAGATTTTATTAACAAGACATGGACAAACAGAATGGAATGTATTAAAAAAAGTACAAGGAAAAGCAGATATAGAATTAAATGAGAAAGGCAAGGAGCAAGCAAAAGAAACAGCAAAAAAATTGAAAAATGTAGAAATTGATATAATAATTAGTTCTCCATTAAAGAGAGCTAGGCAGACAGCTGACATTATAAATGAAGAAAAGAAATTGCCAATAATAATTGATGATAGAATCTCTGAAAGAGATTTTGGAGAATTTGAAGGAAAATCTAGTACAGATTTTAATTTTGATAAATTTTGGAGTTATAAGCAAAATGAGATATATAGTAAAGCTGAAAATATTAGAGATTTTTTTGATAGAGTATATGATTTTCTAGATGATATAAGAGAAAAATATAAAGATAAAAGAATATTAATTGTATCACATGGAGGTATTAGTATTCCCGTAAAATGTTATTTTAAGGGAATACCAGATGTTGATAATTTATTGCCATTATGTATAGATAATTGCGAAATAGTAGAGTTTAAATAATAAAAATAGATACCTAGCAACTAATAAAGTTAATTACTAGGTATTTTATTTTGTATTATATATTAAAATTTCAAAATTTTATCTTTCTCTACTTTTACTCTTTTTCTTCTTAACTGCAAACAATGTTTTTTCTTCCTCCAACTTATGATGAAGTTCTCGTTTCTTTATTTCTTCAGCACGTTTCAGTATATTATCACAAAGCCTTATTTCATCTACAATTGGTGTAATCTCTTTTGAAATAGCAACAATTTTTTCTTCAATTTCTTTTTTCATATCTTTAGTTTTAGCAAGTTTGTGTTTCCTCCAAAGGTTCTCACGTTCAGATTTTAGAGGAGATAATTTTTGATAAGCAAATTTATTGTATCTATCTTCTTGTTGTTCATGCCTTATCACACTTAACCCATAGTCGGCACATAGTTTATCCGAAGTGTTTCGCATCAAAGCATAATCTTTTTTAGTGTTGCAAAATCTTTTTCCATCAACAAAAGATACAGAGTTTACTACAAAATGTGTATGAATTTTATCAGTATTAAGATGAGTAGATACAACTACTTGAAACTTATCTCTCCATAATTCTTCAGCAAGTTTTACTCCAATTTCATGTGCTTGTTCTGGTGTTACTTCACCTTTTACAAAAGATTGTACTCCATGAAAACATTGTATTCCAGTTGTTTTGAAAAATTGTTTTTTAATATTTTTCATTTCTTGCAGAGCAGTATCAGGCATACAATTTATACCTGATACATATAATTTTTCTTCTGTCTTTTCTCCATTAACTGCATATTCTATTGTATTATCTAATCTATCTTTTACTCTCCACATTTTTGTTACTGCCATATTTCTTGCCACCCACTAACATTCTTTTCTTTTTGTGGTATAAGATAAACTTCTTCTAATGCTAGTATAAAATTTTGTATTTGATTTAATAAAGGATTGATTTTATCTTCTCTCATATATCCTTGATATTTATTATAAGTTCTTGCCATTTGATTTAAGTTTGTCGCCATACCTCGAAGTTGTGAAAGTATCTCATAAAATTTTTCATCTGGTTTTTCTTTTAGCTGATAATCCAAAATTATTTTTCTAAAAAATTCTGATTTATTCAAGCCAGACTTTTTTACTTTCTCATTTAGAATTTTGTTTTCATCTTCATTTAAAAACACATTGATTTTTATATTTCTATTTCTCATTTTTTCATCTCGCTTTCTGTTTTTTCTTATTAGGGTTTGGAACTTGTCCTATTCCTGTCTGTATTTGTAGCGTGAGTACAAATACGTTGCTTGCATATTCAAGAAATCTAGGAAGTACTCACTCACAAAATGTATAATCTTTAAGAAATTATGATTTAATTAAGTCTAATTCCTTTAAATAAATATAAATTTCTTTACCACCTAAAATAAAAATTTCTTTTTCTTCAATATTAGAAATTTGCATATAAATTGATATTAACTTTTGTAACATTTTACATTCAGTTTTTGTTAAGTTTAATTCCATTTGCTCTTCAAAAATTAATTGTAAATTTGGAAATTCTTCAAGTATTTTATAAAAGTTTTCCTTTAATTTTTTATATTTTAGATTGTTGTTTTTTAGTTCTCCTTTTACATCTTCTATTAAGTTAATATTTCATCTAATTCAATATTATTTATCCATGATTCTTCCATAAAACATCCTTCTTTCTATACATA
>CAOKRJ010000063.1 GCA_948471115.1 uncultured Clostridium sp. | reverse complement strand
AGGTCGGGTGTGGGCAGAGCCCACATCAACATCAGGGTGAACTACTCTTGAAATAATTTTTATGTTTTAGGGTGTCCTAATCAAAAATTATTGACATAGTTTGTTAAATTTTATGTTATCTTTAATTATAGCACTCTTTTAATTTTCAAATATTCTTTTAATGCTGTTTGTAATAATTTAGAAAAATTTACATTATGTGCTTCTGCTAATTTGTTTAACCATTGTGGAATTGTTAACGTCTTTTTTACAGCTTGCTCATCTAATTCATTTCTAACAAGTGGCATCCAAACATTTACTAATACAGTTTTTTCATTTTTAGCACATTTTATATTTTCTAATGGTGTCGACTCTGGAATTTTCTTTTTATCCATTTCCATATCATATAAAACTAACCCTAAAACTTCATTTGCATTTTTAATTGCCTCTTCTGTAGTTTCTGCAGAAGAAAATACTCCTGGTAAATCTGGAAAACTAATACTTATTCCATCCTCTGCATAATTAAAAATTGCTACAAATTCATAACTTTCTTTCATTATTATTCTCCTTTAATTAAATTTTATATTTGATTGCTTTTCAATATTTTTTAGTGTTCCTATTGGAATTGGATTTTTACTAGTAGATATTGTTACTATTTTTTCTTCATTTTGTTTTATAAATATATGATGACTTCCTCTAATTCTTTTTTCTATCCATCCATTTTTTAATAAGATATTTATTACTTTTTTTGGTGAGTATCTTTTCATTATTATCTGCCTTCTTTCTTATTATATTACACGTGTTTTTTATACGTGTCAAGTATTTTTTATATTTTTATGAAAAAAGACTAAATAAACAATATGTATATAAATAATACATATCACTTATTTAGCCCCTAACTAAATTAATTTTTATAATTTTTTATTGTTATATGAATACTTTTACTATTTTATAAGTTTTGTTTTAATCTTCATCAGCTTTAGGTAATTCTTCCCCTAAACTTTGTTCAAAAGCTTTAGCAAAATTATCTCTTACTTTTGTTTCAATATCTTCCAACATTTCTGGGTTTTCTCTTAGATATTTTTTAACATTTTCTCTTCCTTGTCCAATTCTTTCTCCGTTATAACTAAACCAAGAACCAGCTTTTTCAACTATATCTAAATTAACTGCCATATCTAATATATTTCCTTCTTTTGAAATACCTTGTCCATATACAACGTCAAATTCTGCCTCTCTAAATGGTGGTGCTACTTTGTTTTTAATCACTTTAACACGTACTCTATTTCCTTTTACTTCACCATCTTGTTTTATATTTTCTATTTTTCTGATATCCATTCTTACAGATGCATAGAACTTTAATGCCCTACCACCTGTTGTTGTTTCAGGATTTCCAAACATTACTCCAATTTTTTCTCTTAATTGATTTATAAATATTATTACTGTTTTTGTTTTGTTGATTGATCCTGCAAGTTTTCTTAATGCTTGTGACATTAATCTTGCTTGAAGTCCCATATGAGAATCTCCCATATCTCCATCAATTTCAGCTTTAGGAACAAGTGCTGCAACAGAGTCAACTACTATAACATCTAAAGCTCCACTTCTTACTAAGCTTTCTGTTATTTCTAATGCTTGCTCTCCTGTATCTGGTTGAGATACAATTAAATTATCAATATCTACTCCTAATTTTCTAGCATATACTGGATCCAAAGCATGTTCTGCATCAATAAATGCTGCTTCTCCTCCCATTTTTTGTGCTTCTGCAACTATATGTAACGCTAATGTTGTTTTACCAGAAGATTCTGGTCCAAATACTTCTATAATTCTACCTCTTGGAACTCCTCCTATTCCTAGTGCTATATCTAAGCTTAAAGCTCCTGTTGGTATGGCTTCAATTTCCATTGCTTTAAATTCTCCAAGTTTCATTACTGAACCTTTTCCAAATTGTTTTTCTATTTGACTCATTGCCATTTCTAATGCTTTCTTTTTTTCTGTATTTTCTCCCATAAATTTTCCTCCTCAAATTATTTGAACTTTTGTTTGATATTGTTATTATATACCAAATATCTGTTTTGTCAATACTTTTTTAAAAATTTTTTTATTTATACCAATTTTCAATTCCATAAAATTGATAAAACCAATTAGGTGTAATCTCTCCAACTAATTCTGAATTATATGCCACTATATGTTTATTTGAATATAAGCTAACATATGGTATATCACTTTTATAAATTTCAATTAGTCTTTTATATTTTTCTTTTAATATATTTTCATCTGTAGTATTATTTACCTCACTAATAATATTATTAACTTCATCATTATTATAATTAGCTAAATTTCCCTCTCCAAAATAAGTATTTAAATTAGGACTTGGAGATACATAATTACTACATAAAGCAATGTCGTAATTTTTATTTTGCAAACTACTATTATATTGATTATCAGCTGCTTGTACTATATTAATTCTAATTCCTTGATTTTCTAATTGTCCCTTTATATTTTGTGCTACAGAAACTTTAGATAAATCACTTGCTTTTACTAATAAATTTAATACTAACTTCTGTGTCTTATAATTTTCAGTTTTTTGCCAATATTGGTTTCTATAATTCCAACCATTATCAACTAATAATTGTTTTGCTTGGTCTAAATTATATCCACTACTTGCATCTTGTTCTTGACATAACCAACTTCCAAAATCTAAGGGAAAACTACTTGTATAATATCTGTTGTTAAAAATACTTGAAACAATATTTTCTTTATCAATAGAATATGCTATTGCTTTTCTTACTTCTTGCTTAGATAAAAAATAATTTCCGCATATTGAACACTAAAAAGTTATGTTCTCTTCCTTTAATCTCCTTTGAACTATATCCTATAGATCCAATATAATCTTGTAAATTATCATTTGAAGTACTTATTAAATCTAAATTTCCTATTTTAAAACTATTATATAATTCTCCAATAGATGAATATAGATTTACTGTTATTTTTTCTATTGATAAATTAACATCTTTATTCCACCAATTAGTATTTTTAATCAATGTTATATAAGATGGTTGAACTTCAGAAATTTTATATCTTCCTGTTCCTACTGGTGCCTGATTTTTCTCTGTATTTACAAAATCTTGAGCTTCATAATATTCTTTTGATAATATTGGAAATGTTAAATTATATTCAAAAAATGGTACTTCCCTATCCAAATTAATTTTTACTGTATAATCATCAACAATATCTATTCCTATAACATATTGAACATTATATGAATAAATTGATTGAGTATCTTTTAGCCTATCAATTGTAAATTTTACATCTTCTGCTGTAAATCTCTGTCCCCCTGTCCATTTAACATTCTCTCTTAATTTTATCAAGTATGAATTATCACTTTGTTTAGCCCATTCTTTTGCTAAACATGCTTCTGCTTTATAGTCTGATGTTAAAGTAACTAATGGATCATATATTAATTTAGAAATGTCTTGTATATTTTTATTATTGCTAAGTATTGGATTAATAGTATCAAATTGAGCTATTCCTAATTTTAGTTCTCTAATCTTTTCGTTTTCGCTATTATTTGATTGAATTTGTTCTTGCTCTTTTTCTTTTTCATCTTTTCTTATTTTATAAATAGAAAAAATTAAAATAATGATAATAAAAACTATAAAAATATATTTAAACCAATTAGATTTCATGTTTCACCTCTATCATTTGTTATAATACATTAAATATAGTAAAAATTCAAGCTATTTTACTTAATTTGATTAATAAAATATTATTGTTGAACAGTAAATATTCTAAAAAAATGTTAAAAGCAAAATATCTACACATGACAAAACAGACTGTATAAATACAGCCTGCTATTATTTTTATTTTATTTCCTTGATTCTACTATAAGTTTTATACCAGTTCTGTCTTCTCCTTCCACTTCAACTTCTGCAAATGCTGGTATACATACTAGGTCTACACCTGCTGGTGCTACAAATCCTCTTGCTATCGCAACAGCTTTTACTGCTTGATTTAATGCTCCTGCTCCAATTGCTTGCATTTCTGCTTTACTTGATTCTTTTACTAATCCAGCAATTGCTCCTGCTACTGAATTAGGGTTTGATTTTGATGAAATTTTCAGAATTTCCATTTTCTTTTGCCTCCTATAATTTTTATTTTTGTTGCAACTTTTACAATGATTATTTTACATTATTTGGAAATGGTTGTAAATATATTTTAATAAAATTTTAGGAGTTTTCATCGCAAAATATTATAAATTTCGACAAATTATTCTTGCATATTTTTTCATATAACTTTTTTCTATTTATTTACTCTTTTTATGCTTTTAACTTTATTTGTGTTGTTATCTATATCAAATATTACACCATTAAAAATACATTCTCCAGTAGCAATTTTGTATCTTTCTGGTAATGTAGTTTCAAACCTTTTAATAGAAGCACTAATTTGCATTCCTATAACAGAATTTTCTGGTCCTGTCATACCTATATCTGTTATATATCCTGTTCCATTTGGTAATATCTTTTCATCTGCTGTCTGTACATGAGTATGAGTTCCATATATCACTGTAACTTTTCCATCTAAAAAATGTCCCATAGCAATTTTTTCTGCTGTAGCTTCTGCATGAAAATCTATAATTATTATATCAACTTTATTTTGTAAGTTTTCTACTAATTCTTTGGCTAATACAAATGGATTATCTGATAATACATTTATATCCACTCTACCAATTAAATTAATTACTGCTATTTTTTTATCTTTACAATTATATATATTATATCCTTTTCCTACAACACCTTTAGGATAATTTGCTGGTCTTATTAATTTTGGATGATCTATAAATTTAAAGATATCTTTTTTTCCCCAAGTATGATTTCCCATTGTTATAACATCAACTTTTTCCTCCAATATATCTTTAAAGTTCTTTTCTGTTATTCCCATACCCTCTGCTGAATTTTCTCCATTAACAATTACAAAATCTATATTTTCTTTGCTTATTATATATGGCAATTCCTTCTTTAATTTCTTTATTCCTGCGGAACCTATTAAGTCTCCAATTGCTAAAATTTTCATAATATTAATCCCTTCTTTTTTTATTTCTTAACTATATTACTATATTTCTTCAATTAAATCAAGTATACATAATTTGCCTTTTATTGTAATATATGATATACTTAATTTAGCTATGTTGTATAAAGTGCCTTACTTGACTTAATGACTTGTGACAGCATAGACTAAATATTTTAGGAGGTACGACTATGGTATTATCATTAGAGGATTTGAAAAAGGATTTTTCAATAAATCCACGGATTGAAAATTTAGAAAAATTTCCAGTCAACATATTTTTTGATGGTAAAGATGTTAATGATATTTCTTTTTTAGAAAATTATTTTTCAGATAATAAAATTAATATCTTTTTAAGAGATTTTGTTTTATTTAAAAATGATTTAAAAGGCTTGAAATATCAGTTCCAGGAGCATCCTATAGAAATTAGGATGACTAGAAGTGCTTATAAATTTTTTGCATTTGATGGTGCAAATCTCTTTAAGCAAAGTACTATTTATTTTTACTAAATAGTAAATAAAAAGAAATCCAACTTAATGTTGGATTTCTTTTTATTTAGCATAATCAACTACTCTAGTTTCTCTTATAATATTTACTTTTATTTGTCCTGGATAATCCATTTCATTTTCAACTTTTTTAGCTACATCTCTTGCTAAAATAGTCATTTTGTCATCTGATATTTTTTCTGGTTTTACAACTATTCTAACTTCACGGCCTGCTTGTATAGCAAATGATTTTTCAACTCCATCAAAAGAGTCTGCAATCTCTTCAAGATTTTGTAATCTCTTAATATATGCTTCTAATGTTTCTCTTCTTGCTCCTGGCCTTGATGCTGATATAGCATCAGCTGCTTGTACTAATACAGCTTCTAATGTTTGTGGCTCTACATCACCATGATGAGCTTCTACTGCATTTATTACAAGTGCATTTTCCTTATATTTTTTAAGTACTTCTACACCTATTTCAACATGAGTACCCTCCATATCATGATCTAAAGCTTTACCTATATCATGTAAAAGCCCTGCTCTTCTTGCAAGTTTTGGATCTAGTCCTAGCTCTTCTGCCATAATCCTTGCTAAGTTAGAAACTTCAATTGAGTGGTTTAATACATTTTGTCCATAACTTGTCCTGTATTTTAGTTTTCCTATTAATTTCACTATGTCTGGATGTAATCCAATTACTCCTGTTTCTAGAACAGCTCTTTCTCCTTCTTCTTTAATTGTAGTATCTACTTCTTCTTTAGCTTTTTCAACCATTTCTTCAATTTTGGCTGGATGAATTCTACCATCATCAATTAATTTTTCTAATGCTATTTTAGCAACTTCTCTTCTTAATGGATCAAAACCTGATAAAACTACTGCTTCAGGTGTATCATCTATTATTAAGTCAATTCCAGTTAATGTTTCTAACGCTTTTATATTTCTACCTTCTCTACCTATAATTCTTCCTTTCATTTCATCATTTGGAAGAGATACTATTGATACTGTAGTTTCCTGAGAATGATCTGCTGCACATTTTTGTACTGCATAGCACAAAATTTCTTTTGCATTTTTAGTAGCACTTTCTTTTGCTTTTTGTTCATGCTCTCTAACTAATGCTGCTTTTTCTGCTGTCAACTCCTTATCCATTTCTGATAATAATTTTTCCTTTGCTTCTTCTTTAGTTAAAGATGCTATTTTTTGAAGTTCAACCATTTCTTGCTCATGTAGTTCTTCAATTTCTTCTTTTCTTTTTTCAATATCTCGCAATTCTCTTTCTACTTCTTGTTCCTTTTTTTCAAAATTAGCTGATCTTCTTTCCAAATTTTCTTCTTTTTGAATAAGTCTTGATTCTTGTCTTTGTACTTCGCCTCTTCTTTCTTTAATCTCTTGATCTAATTCTTTCCTATTGTTCATTATTTCTTCTTTAGCCTTAAAAATTTCTTCTTTTCTAAGATTTTCCGCCTCTATTTTTGCTAAATCTAATAGTCTTTTAGCTTCATTTTCTGCTCCATGAATTTTAGATTCTGCAATTTTTTTACGATATGCCATACCTGCTGGCACTCCTATTGCAAATGAGATTAAGACAGCGGCGATAATGATTACAATATTCATAATCATACACCTCTTTCTTATTTAATTTTCAATGTTCGAATAAAATATATATATGTTTTTGTTATTTAAAATATATTTTTTCCTACCTATTATATTTTAACTTTATTATTGTGAACTGTCAAGTGGTTTCATAAATAAAAAGACTAGATAATAATTATCTAATCTTTTAGGCTACATTTGTTTTTAGTATCTTCTTAATAATTCTTCTACTTTTATTTTCTCATTTTCTGTAATAACTTGTATGATTTTACATAAAATTCAAACTTACCTTTAAGCAGAAAAAAAGATATTACTAAATTTAGTAATATCTTTTGACAAAATTAAATTTTAATTAAGATTAAACCAGTTTACAAAAGCTGCAATATATTTACCATTTGACAATCTTTCTGTTGGTGAACATCTAAATATTTCTTTATATAATTCTACATCAGATTGATTAATTGATTTTCCTATAACAGTACGTATGCCTCTTTCTACTCCAGAAGCAGTGACTTTATGTACTTTTGCTATATCTATATACAATCTTTTTGTTATTGATTTCAACAAGGATTCATCCTTTATTACCATACTAATAGCTGTAACTAAGTAAGAATATCCTCTTAAATTAATTGGTATTCCTAATCTAAGAATATAATCTGAAATTATTTTTCTAGTTTCTATATCCTTAATTTCTATTCCTTCCCTATTCTCTAGTAACCGATTTACTAATTGGAGACCATTCTCAAGCCCTCTTTTTACTTCTTCTAGTTCCATTTTTTCTCCTTTTGTCATTTTTCTACCTCTTATTTAATTTATTTTCAGAATTTCCTGAATATCCATATTTTAACACATTTTACATTTTGTGTCAATTTTTTCCAAAATTTG
>CAOKRJ010000062.1 GCA_948471115.1 uncultured Clostridium sp. | reverse complement strand
GTATTCAAGAAAGAAGAGTTATTTGGGATATTAGTGTTATAGCTTATATGATTAACAAAGAATGGTTTGGCACAGAAGAAATTAGTTGTCCAAATATTAATGATGATACATCTTATGAGCTAACAAGCAATAACCATAAAATAACAGTAGTTAATTATTTAAATGTTGATAAAATATTTAAAGATTTATTTAAGAAATTAGGAGAGTAGAAATGAAATTAACAAGTAGCAAAGCATATTAGAAATACTAGAAAATTTTAGAGGAACAACACAAAGTGATAAATGGATAGACCATTGTATTTGTGTAGGAAATACCGCAGGAAAAATTAATTGCTAAAGCTTTAACTGAAAAGGGTTTTAATGTAGATGTCGATAGAGCAATAGCACTTGGCTATGTTCATGATATTGGTAAATATAGCAATAAACCACAAAGTCATGAAATGAATGGTTATGAATTTTTGAAAGAAAAAGGATTTGACGAAGATTATTATAACATCTGTTTAACACATTCATTTTTGAATAATAATATTATTTGTACAGCTGGTGGTATTCCAAATCTTGCCAATAATCCATTTTTAACTGAATTTATAAAAAGCCATGAATATACAATGGAAGAAAAAATAGTAAATTTGTGTAATTTAATGTGTACAAGTATAGGAAATGTATTTACGATAGATAAAAGACTAATTGATTTTATTATAAGAAAAAATGCTCATCCAAATACACAATATCATGTAAAAGAAACATATAAATTAAAAGCATATTTTGATGATTTGTTAGGATATAATCTGTATGATTTATTTCCAGAAATAAAAGAAAATTTATAAAACAAAATTAAAGTGGATATATTTTTCTCCCCTAATCATTGAAAAGTACACCTTAAAAAATTTGCATGTATATATTTTCAAAACAAATAAAATATTATATAATTACTTTAGTAACAATTAACATACAGATTGCTACTACAAAACTATATAAAAAAATAAGTAAACACATTTTGAACTAAAATGAATAGATATAAATTATCTTTGGACAATTTATATTTATTTTTTTCGTTCATAAACTTATGTAGAAGGTGATTCAATGCAAAAAAACACATTACAACCTAAAGTAACAAATATATATAATGAAAATGGCTTAACACTTACAGAATTAATACAAGAATGGTTAAATGAAAATTATTTTTTTGGGAATTTAAATAATGATAAAAATGAAATAAAATATAAAGGTATAAATAAATAGTTATCGTAAATTTAAACTCTTAGAAAGGAGGCTAAATGCAAGAGTTAAACTATAACTTTCCCCCTACTTATTTTAAAGTAGGAATTTACACAAGACTTTCAAGAGAAGATGAAAAAGACAAAGAATCTGAAAGTATTGATACACAAAAAAAGTTACTCACAAACTATATAAAAAGTCAAGGTTGGACTTTATTTAAAATATATGTAGATGATGGATTTACTGGTACCAATTTTAATAGACCAGATTTTAAAAATTTAATCAAGGATATTGAACTTGGTAATGTGAATTTAGTCATTACAAAGGATTTATCAAGACTTGGTAGAGATTACATTGAAACAGGTTACTATTTAGAAAAATATTTCCCATTAAAAAATGTACGATATATTGCTTTAAATGATGGAATAGATACATTTGACAATAACAACACAAATAATGATATGACACCATTTAAATCTGTTTTTAATGATATGTATGCAAAAGACATTTCAAGAAAAGTTCGCTCTAGCTTACTTACCAAAGCATCTAGCGGACAAAACATTAAATCTTTTTTACCTTATGGATATAAGAAAGATGAAAAAGACAAAAACATCATTTTAGTAGATTACGAGGTTTCTCCTGTTGTTCAAAAAATATTTGAAATGTATTATGGTGGAAATAATAAGACTGAAATATGTAAATATCTAAATAATAATAAAATATTAACACCACTTGCCTATAAAAGAAAAACTACAAACTATTATAATCCAAACAATAAAACAAATTTATGGAGTACAACTATGATTTCTAAAATTCTTAGAGATAGAATTTATACAGGTGATTTAGTACAACACAAGTATAGCAAATTAAATTATAAAACAAAAAAAATTATTGATGTACCAAAACAGCAACATATCATTATTAAAAATAATCATGAACCAATCATTAATAGAAATATTTTTAATAGTGTTCAAATTATGCTTGATAAAAAGTCAAATGAATGGAATTATACCGCTTCTTCCCCACATTTACTACAAGGGCTAGTTTTATGCAAAAAGTGTAAATCAAAAATAACCTATAATAAAAATCATGGAAAATATTTTAGATGTGTTTGTTCTTCTTATAAAAGAAATGGTAGCAAATTTTGCTCAAATATCCATTTAAGAGAAGATGCTTTAATTAATAGTGTAATTACTAGTTTAAAAGAAAACATTGCTAATTTTCTAAAATACGATGAATTAGAATATATCTGTCGTGACACACAAACGAATAATAAAAAATTGGATTATTTAGATTCTAAAATAGCTGAAAAAAATAACTTAATTCAAGCTTTATATGAGGATAAAGTAAAAGGAATTATTACAGAAGATTTATTTATTACTCTTTCTAAACAATATGAAATAGATAAAAAATCTTTACAAAATCGAATTCAAAAAGAAAAAGAGATTAATAGAAATCCAATAAAAAAAGAAGAACTAATCTACAATATGAAAGAATTACTAGAATTTAATGAAAATAACATAGAAAGAAATTTGCTTTTAAAATTGATTGATAAAATTGAAATAGATGATCATAATATTGATATTTATTATAAATTTAAAGCCATTTAATCTAAAGACAAAGATACTAAAGAAGAAGAATTTAAATTACTCCCAAAACAAAAGAAACCCATGGTTCTTCTAACCATCTCCATTTATTACAAGGGAAATTTATAGTAAGAGGTCCATAAACCTTTTGATATTTTTCTTTTAAATCTTTTACCATTCTAGCATATTTTCTGTGCAAACAAAGAGCTTTTTCATCATCTGGATGTGTATCTAGATATAAAGCAAGTTCGTTAATAGCAAATTCATAACATCTAATTTGATTAATCATTTCTCTTCTCACTTCACAATCAACTGTATTTTCTCTTTCACAATGACAATTGCATTTTTGAATTTCTTCACAATCATTATTGTAAGGTTGTATATCATTTCCACATCCACAATTTCTATTTTCTTCTACTGACATTTGTTACACCCCTTTCCAATCTTATTAGTTTTTCTTATATATTCTATTTCTTCCATTGATTGACCAGGTACATAAGGACTAACTAATTCTGGAAAAATTGTTCCCATTTTTAATCCAACACATGGTTTGAATGTTTTATCCATATATTGGATAGGAACATAACTTTGTGCCAACATTGGATTTTCTGGAAACACACTGTATTCCTCATCAAATCCGCAACTACAACTGTCAACATATTCATCATATGAATTAACATCTTTACATTGTTTCTCTATAATGTCATCTTGTTGTTCACATGAATTATTTTTATAAGTGTTATTCATACAATAACATTTTTTATAATTCCTAAACATTTTCTTTCCTCCTTTTTTCTATATTATATGACTGTTTCTGACAAATTGACACAAAAAAACTTAGAGATAAAAACTGGAGTAAACCCAAATTGTTAGGCAAATTTGTTTAATAAATATAATTTCGTTAGCTTAAAAACCATAAAACCGTAAGGATAAAAAATGTAACGACATGAAATCAAGCCCTTTTCGAGGCATAAATAGAATAAAAACAATATAAATAAGAAAATTGCGACAAAAATACTAAAACGCTTGATATTTCAAGCGTTTTTATGGATTTTTCAACTCTAATTTGATATAATTAATTTGCTTAAAAACTACACAAAGGAGTGGAAAAATCTATGAATAATATATCACAAATATCAATATTTGACTATAGAGAAATAGAAAATTTAGGAGATTTAGAAAGATTAAAAATATTTTTTGAAAATATAGAAGACAATGAACTATGCAAAAAGCTTGAAGAACAAAGAAAAAATGGGAGAAATGATTACCCAGTAAGAACAATGTTAAATTTAATTTATGCAATGAAAATATTTGGACATAGAAGCATAGAATCATTTAGAAGAGAACTAAGTAGAAACTCACAACTAAGGATAGCATGTGGACTAAGCGAGGGAAAATATAAATATTGTGGAGACAGAAAACATTTAGTACCACCAGCAATAGTATTTACAGGATTTTTAAACAAATTAAAAAACTGTAAACAAGAAATAGAAAAAATATTTGAAGAACTAGTAAAATACATGTATGAAAATTTAAAAGATTTTGGAGAAGACTGTGCAGTAGACGGAAAATTCTTAGATACTTATGCAAAGCCATACAATAAAGAAAAATGTAATGATAATAGAGCAGACCATGAAGCAACAAAATCATGTAAAACATACTACATGAAAGATGGAAGCAAAAAACAAGAATGGCATTATGGATATAGAGCCCATATAATATGTGATGCAAAATATAGATTACCAATAAAAAGTAAATTAACACCAGCAAACAATTCAGAACAAACAGAACTAGACAATATGCTAAAAGAAATGGATAACAATGAAGGGAGATATAAATTAGATAATATGAAAAATCTAATAGGAGATACAGGATATGAAAGTGGCAAAAGAAATAAGAAATTAAAAGAAGAATATAATATTAATCCAGTAATAGATATAAAGCATATATGGGACAAAGAAGAAAAATACAAAGAAATAGAAAATAAAATGATAGCATACAATGAAGAAGGAGAAGTATTCTATATAGTAGACTTAAATAACTACGAAAAAATGAAATATCTCGGATATGATAGAGAAAATAATGCACTAAGATACACAAGATATAGTACAGGAAAAAAGATATATAGAATCCCATTAGAAACAGATTATAGAATATTCACACCAATAGCAAGAGACAGTAAAAAATTCAAGAAAAAATATAAAATGAGAACAGAAATAGAAAGATTAAATGGTAGAATAGACAGAGACTATATGTTCAATGACCATTTTATACGAGGTCAACAGAAAATGAAATTGATGTTAAATCTAACATTTATAGTAATGTTAACAATAGCAAAAGGACGTATAAAGAATAAACAGAAAAACATAAGAAGTCTAGTTGCATAGAGTTAAATAAAGAGCTAAATTATCCTCAAAAAATGTACAAACGAAAAAATTCTAAAACAAGAAATTGACTTTTTATGTAAAAAATGTTATAATATATTTGAGTTATATTTATATACATTTATTTCCTATTTACACTAAATAGTGGAGAAATAACCTGTAACTTTTTAGTTTAACATAGATAACAGGAAAAAATTTTAAGGAGGATTTTTGTATGAGTAGTCGTTTAACGAAACGGATAATTAAATCATCAAGATTAGCCGTAACTAATTTTATGTTTATTGCTATTTTTTACAAGTTTTTTCCACCTCGAGAAGATTGGCTTACTTCTTCTATAATCTGGTCTATTTCTTGGGCAGTAGGTCATTTCACTTCACAGTGTATAAGTACTTTAAAGAATAGTAGACGGTCTAATCTTCTTATCGATGTAGAAATAATTGTAGCTGAAATAATTGCAATAATATTCTTAATAGGAGCAGTAATAGGATTAACTCTTGAAGTTATAGCTTGGAAAGAAATACTTATGAACACTGTTATGCCGTTCGGTATAGTTTTTACTCTTAACAACACATGTATGAAGAATGACTGATACTCAAAAGAAAATGTCTAAAAATTTATGCCCTCTAAAAACTACAATAAAAGCAACTTGCGTTGACATAATTTTTTAGACCTTCTACGAAAAAGTGCAGTGGCGTTTGCGACCAACTGCACTTTTTCGTGGAAGTTATACCGATTTATTTTCTAATAACTTTTATTTTTGTATTTTAATTTTATTGGAACTTGCTAGGTTGAGATTGCTTTTGAACAAGTTTACTTGTGAGAAAGTATACGAAACCATTGTAGTGTGGAAATATGTTTTTTTATTCAACTACAAAGTACAATAAAAGTTTTATACATTTGATTTTTTGTATGTCAGAAATCCTTATAACTCTAGCTTCTTATTTTTGATATATAAAAATGTCAAATAATTGCAGAAAAAAATCAAGCTATATTTTGCCTTAATTCATTTACAACATTTACTTTTTCTTGTTCTCTCACTTGATTCTTTCCTGAACTAAGGCATTTAATTTTTTTAAGTATTCATTCTCCATTCGAAGACGTTGAACTTCTTCAATTAAATCCGTTTCCATTTCCTTGTTTATTTTTTCTTTTTTGGTTTAGAACTCATATTTTTACTTCTACCACATCACTCTTCATATAGAGCTTGTGTACCATGTTCATTATATTTTTTACCCAATATATCACTGTAGTCTAAGGTGGAATGTTAAATTTCTTAGCAACAGTTTGCCAACCACAATTATTAATAAGATAATAATCTACAACTTTCATTTTAAAATCATAGGAAAACCCCTCCTTATTAAACAAATTTGTCTAACAATTTGGGTTCACTTCAGATAAAAACTATAGGTTTTTTTAATATTTCTATTCTAAATAATTATCAACTTTTTTTATAAATATTACGCTTTCAATAATATCTACAATTCCATATATTACTATTATAATTCCAACTGTTTGTAAAATTGCACCACTATTTACTAACACATATATTCCTGCAATTATTGTTACAATCGATAAAATTACTGATGTTAACCATAATCTTGATTTATAATCTTTCCATACAATAGCTGTTTGCAAATTCATTATTCCACTATAAATTATCCAAATTCCTATTAATATCCTAAATGCTGATAATATTAGTTCTGAACAAAACATAATAACAATACCAGCAATTATTGCTACTACAGCTATAGCCAGCAAGTAATTATCTTTTCTATCTGTTGAAATATAATCTATTACTCTTAAAACTCCTATTACTATAAATATGCCACCTAATATAATTGATATCATTGATATTATTGAATCAGGTTTTGATATTAATAAAGCTCCAAATAATATAAAAATTAATGATAAAACTATATCAGTCCAACTTGATTTTTTCAAAAAATTTTTCCACATAATATTACCTTCTTTACTATATATTCTTTTTATAATATATCACACATTTTTTAAAAAGTATATAAATTTGTAAATTTATTTCAACATACCTCTTTTCAAAATATTTAATTGCTTAATCAACTGTTTTCTTCCCTCTTCTTTAGAAAGCCTATTAGATGCTACATCTATTGTTAATACTCTTGTAATACTAGATACTATTTTTAACATATAATTAATATCTTCTTTTTCCACTATATTTAATATTTGTACATCTATTAAGTTATCTAATTTTTGTTTATCTTCAAACTCGACACTTTTATCAAAAATATTAATATTATTATTTTTTAATTCTTCTAATATATTTTTATATAATTTTATGTCACTATCTATTAAAATTCGTTCTGATATATATTCATATATCTTTATAGTAGTTTCAAAAATATTTCCATTTGTTTCGATAAGAAATCTTCTTATTATTTCATTCTCTAAATAAATATATTTTTGTACAATATATTTAACAGCATCCTCTTTATCTTCAAAATATTGATAAAAACTTCCTCTTGGGATTCTTGCTTCTTCTATTATATTACTTATAGATACTTTAGAAAAAGGAACCCTACTAAATTCATGTTTTATTGCTTCTTCTATTCTTTCTCTTTTTTCTAAATTCAAGTTAAAAAAAGTCTCTTTCGGCATTTTCAACACCTCTATTATCATTTTATGACACCGTGTCACTCTACTTTTTTAGTTTATAATAATTACTAACTTTTGTCAATATATTGTCATCTATGTTTATTGTTAGTATTATTATATAAAACAAAATAACACTTGAATATTTACAAGTGCTACTCTTACTTTTCTAATTATGCATTTTCAGTTTCTTTTTTTGCTACTACTTCTTTACCATCATAATATCCACAATTTTTACAAACTCTATGTGGCATTACTGGTTCATGGCAATGTGGACAACTTGAAAATGTTGGATTTTCTTTTTTCCATGTTGATCTTTTTGAATGTGTTCTTGCTTTTGACCATCTTCTTTTTGGTTGTGCCAT
>CAOKRJ010000061.1 GCA_948471115.1 uncultured Clostridium sp. | reverse complement strand
TTCCCATAGAAAAAATCCCTCCTTGATATTTTTATATTTTATCACGGAAGGATTTTTTTATACAACTTTTTCTATACTCTCCCCCCGAGTTTTATTAGCATGACGAAACTCATAAGGGAGAACGATTTATTTAAGTACACTAAAAAATATATTATTTTTTAAATATTTTTCCTTCAGTAATTAAATAAATGAACTATTAAAGAAAGCTGTTACATAACTTTCTAACGAAAGTATGTAACCCACTATGACACTTTCAAAACTTCGTTTTGCAAAGGTGCCAGTGGGCTCCTAGCGGAGAACTAATAAATTATCTAATCTTACAATTGTTAAGAAAGTTGGTTATTTTTGTTGAATGAATTATGGTAAAGAGAAATTTATTATTAATAAAAGTGTTTTAGATGGATTTTCAGATGGTATAATATTATTGCATCCATTATCAAGGATAATTAAGATTTGACTAATGTTAATAATTCAAGAGCTTGCTATTTTGAACATGTAGATAATGGATTTTAATACATATAGCTCTTTTCTTCCAGTATTTAGATAGGTATATAGCGAATAAAAAATTACACATATAAGTTTTATTCATAATTTTAGTATAAATAAAAAACAAACTGGAGCAACTATAACATATAGCTTCCAGCTTGTCTTTTTCTGCTACAAGATACACGCATTTACTTTTTAGACTCGTCATAAGCCATTTTCATCTGAATAAGTTGCTCCATACTAAAACAATAAGTGCCCTTCAAATGGGTCTCTTTAAATGTTACACTATACAGATCCTTATTATAGTGCTGTATGGAGGTTATTGTTGCAACTTCTTCTTTAACAGCAATACTCCCATTCAAATACCGAAGTAAAATTTTAGTACCATCTGTAATTGTGCTTAAAAAAGTAATCGACATAATATCTCCTTCCTGCCATACATGGCAATGCGATTTTAAATAAGTATTAAGGATAACCTTACTGATATTATACCAAATTTCTACCGAAAAGTCAATTTATGTAAATTACATTTCAAAGGACTAGAAAAAGCATATAAAAAAGAAAATTGAAAATTCAATTGGATATGTTGCTCACAAATTAACAAGAGTAATCTTTAAATTGCTTATAACAAACATTTCCTTAATAACAATTAATAGTTAGTTTCCTAAAATTCAATTTTACCACTTTTAGAACTATAATTTTATATCTGTTTAGCTGTCCTTTACAAAATATATTTTTAATAAATTTTAAAGTGTACTTAATTTACTCTTACTGGGTTAGGATTTGTGACAAGGTCAAAGTCCTGTGCTACGAAGAAATTTCAAATGATGTGCTTTTATGGAGCAAGAATTAGCATATTCTTTTCACTTGGGTAGTGATAAAAACAAAAGTAAATTAGCAAAGAAAATTGCAAAAGAAAATGTATCTGGTACAACTTCTCTATCTAATAATGTAATTCAAAATGCAAAAGATTTATCAAGACTTGGTAGAGATTACATAAAGACAGGGTATTATATAGAAAACTATTTCCCTGAAAAAGGGGTTAGATAGTCTCAATATTAGATGGGGTAGACACATTTTTGGACAACACTAATAATGATGTAACACCATTTAAAGCAATAATAAATGATATGTATGCAAAAGATATATCAAAAAAAATAAAAGGAGTTTTAAGAGAGAAAGAACTAAAAGGTGAATATTTGGGAAGCTTTGCACCATATGGATATAAAAAAAGCAGTCATTATAAAAACAAACTAGAAATAGATGATAATGTTTCATATATTGTAAAAAGAATTTTTGAATTATATTCTACTGGTAATGGTTTTCAAAAAATTGCTAATATATTAGATAATGAAAATATAAAAACACCTAGTCAACATATGGATATGACATATCAAAGAGAGACCTGGAATCCAAAAAGCATTAGAACAATACTAATAAATGAAGCATATATTGGAAATACAGTTCAAAATAAATGTGTTTCAATATCATATAAAATTAAGAAAAAGAGAAAGAAAGCTCCTGAAGAATACATTAGAGTAGAAAACACGCATGAAGCAATTATATCAAAAGAGTGGTTTTATAAGGTACAAGAAATAATAAAAAGTAAAAAAACAGTATCAGCCACAAAACATGATTTTTTATTTAAAGGATTAATGTTTTGCCATAATTGTGGAAGAAAATCAAGAGTTTGTTATAGAGGAGAAAAGAAAAAAATAGGATACATTGACTGTAGTTTGGCAAGAGGAAAAGATAAAAAATGTAAAACAGCAAATTACAACTTTAATAAATTTGAAGAAAAGACATTAACTGCAATAAGAGATATATGTAAAGTTTATAGTGATAAGAATGATTTAAAGGAAATATATGAAAAGTGTAAAAACAATTATAATAATATGATTGATAAAGAAAATTCTAATTTGCAAGATATAGGAGAAAGAGTAGAAAAGGTATCTAGAAAGTCAGAGAAATTATATCGAGATAATTTGAACGAAATTATCACAGACGAGGAATATCATAAATATTCAAAAGAATTTATAGAAGAAAGGGAAACTTTAAAAAGATATCAAAAAATTATACAAGATAAAATTAGACTTATAAGTGAAAAAAAAGAAAAGTCAAAAGATAATGAGGAGATGGAAAGTACTATAAGAGAATTCTTAAAACTGGAAAATCCAAGCAAAGAAATACTTTATGAGTTAATAGATAGAATAGAATTAGACGAATACAAAAAAATATATATTTATTTTAACTCTTCTGAATTAAATGTGATAAATGAACAAATAAGTGATAAATACACAATAGTAGTAGTCTAAAATATTGCATTATTGTAGGGGAAAACTTTGGGCATCCAAGTATATAAAAAAATAACTTTTATTGATATAGTATAAGGACAAGATAAATATCCAAAAGTCATTAGAAGAATGTATAAGAACATCTAAAAGTTGTTACTGAAATGTGTAAAAACGTTAAAAAGTAGTTTAAAATAAGATATATAAAATATAGTGAAAATATTGATAAAAAAAGAATAGCCTCACATGAAGTGTAGTAAGATTTACCAACAATAAAAATCGAAGCAATCACCTGCAATAATTCAAATTATAAAAGTAAGAAATCAAATAAAAAGGTTACAAAAATAGAAATATATGCTATAATGGTTATGTAATGTTTAAAAATAGCAAGGAGGATATATTAAATGCCAGAATTGAGTAGATTTCAAGGAATGATAATTAAAATGATATTTTTAGATAATGACAAACATAATAAACCACATATTCATGTATATTATGGAGAATATGAGGCATCAATAGGAATAGATGGAGAGTTATTAGGAGGTTCTCTTCCTGTAAAAAAATTAAAATTAATACAAGCTTGGTTAATCTTGCATGAAGAGGAATTATATAATGCATGGAACAATGCTATTAGAGGAATTCCATTTGAACAAATAAAACCATTAAATTAGGAGGATAATGTATGTATATAGTAGATGATATAGCTTACGCAAGCGAAGCTAAAGACGGAATTAAAATAGTTGAATTAAAAGTGATTGATAACTTATGCTTATTGTTAACGTTTTCTAGTGGAGAATTAAAAATCTATGATGCTACAGAATTACTTAAATATCCAGCATACCAAAAACTAAAAGATTTCTCGTTTTTTAAACAAGCATATATTGAAAATGGAGTTGTTATGTGGGAAAATGGAGAAATAGATGTTGCACCTGAAGAAATGTACGAAAATAGTTTTGATTATGAGAGAATTATAGCAAATTAATTATAAATACACATAAGGGATTAAAAAAATAGTAATATAAAGGTAGATGTAATATATATTGAGCTTGTAAACGATGTAATCATTTTACCTATTCCATATGACACAAATTTTAAAAGTGAAATAGAGGTAATACATAGAGAAATAAAGAAAAGAGCATTTTAATAAACTCATAATATTGCTTACGAAAGAGATGTTATTAAAAAATCATATTTATCGAGTGCTAGAAATAGCACTTTATTTTTTTAAAAAAATTGATTATTATGCTTCAACGAAATTGACCTAGAAAGTAGGGACGATTAGTAATCGCCCGTGTGTCAAAGCCTCTGCTAGTTTTATAAAGAAACGGATATAAAATGCAAGATTTTTACACTAAAAACATATCTGTTTGAATTAATTTTTAGTGGAAAAGAAGCGGATAAAATAAAAACTTATGAAATATTGAGAAATCTAAAAACAAAAGAAAAATATTGTATAGAGTTAGAGGGGAATATACAGGTGCGAGATTCAAAAGAAAAAATAGTGTATACTAATTTAATTAAGAAAGAGAAGTAAGGTATGAAAATAAGATTAAGTTTAAGGGATATAGAACTTATATGCTTCTTAGGAAGATATAAACAAATAGAAGCAGTTGATTGTAAAAAGGTTTACAAATCTAAAGATTATTATATAAAAAGATTAAAGATATTAGAAAAGGCAAAGTATATAAAAAGAGAAAAGAGGTATTACATAAAATTGGATATAGAAGGAAGAAAATTACTAAATGATTTTGGATATGATAATTATAATCTTTGTAGAAACAAGAATTATCAAGATAGAATAAAGGATATATCAAAAATTGCAATGCTTAGTTTTGAAGATGATATAAAATTTACACCTAGTTGGGAGTTAAAAGAAAGTAAAGTTTATACAAATTTTGAAAGAAAATATATTGGCGAATTAGAAATCGAGACAAATAAATACATTGTGTATTATATTGCAAATAGGACTGATTCATTATATAAAACAAATTTTAACAGATATTAATAAAATGATATGTATGATAAAGTGATTGTATTTCTAGAGGATTTTAATAAAATTAATAAGAAAAATAAGTACTTTATGATAAGTGATAAATCAATACAAATAATAAATCCAACAGAAGAAAACTTAGAATTGATAAAACTCTTTAAAGATGTACATATTTATGAAATAGTAAGAGATATTTATAAGGGGAAAGAAATATTGCTGTCTAATTGGAGAAATGCAGATTATATGATAGAAAACGAAAGATATATTTTATCTATGCCATTTATAGATACAGAAAAGTTATACAAATTAAAGGTATTCTTTAATAGTAATGAAACAAAAGATAAAAAGATTGATATTGTAACATTAAAAGAAAATAAGGAAAAAATAAATGAGGTTTTGGAACACAGGTCAAATATTGTAGAGCTGGACGAGTGGATAAATGCTATTTATTAAATGAGGAGATATAAATTACAGTAAGTATAAATCTCGAAAAATAAATACATTGTTAAAAGAATGAAAATGTGATATTATCTAAAAGTAATTGAT
Organism: uncultured Clostridium sp.; assembly: GCA_948471115.1. Taxonomy (GTDB): domain Bacteria; phylum Bacillota; class Clostridia; order TANB77; family CAG-508; genus CAKPSH01. The sequence goes on along the minus strand of CAOKRJ010000061.1, from coordinate 3,149 downwards.
AGGATAAAATAATATGATAATATTATATCTAATTAGAATGAGGAATGAATATGAAAAAAGCTATTTTAGGAATATTAAGTATAGTTATAATTTTAATAGTATCTTGTATAATAGGAATACAATTATCAAGCACCATTAAGAAAAGTGAAAAGGACGAAATAGCAGAAATATCTGCTATTTTTATATAACATAAAAAATTTTTGTTTTTTTGTAACGAATGGAGTTTTCATACGTCATATATGTGAAGGAGGATAAAAGTTATGCAGAATATAGAAAAAATATATGAAGAACACTTTGAAACAGTAAACAAATATTTATTCTGTTTAACCCATAATAATGATATTTCTGAAGAACTTACACAAGAAACATTTTATAAAGCTATTGAGAAAATTAATACATACAGAGGTGATTGCAAAATATCTGTATGGTTATGCCAAATCGCTAAAAATTTATGGTATGATTTATGTAGGAGAAATAAAAAAATAGTAAATGTAGAAAAAAAAGAACTATTTGATTCTGAAACATTAGAAGAACAAATTATTTCAAATGATGAAAAGATTTCACTATATAAAAAAATGAAGAATCTAGATGATAAAACTAGAGAAGTAATGTATTTAAGAATAACTGGTGAACTAAGTTTTAAAGAAATAGGAATTATTTTAAATAAGACAGAAAACTGGGCTAGAGTAACATTCTATCGTGGAAAAAAATTAATTAAAGGAGATGTTTCGTATGAAAGAACAAAAAATATGTAATATTGTTCAAGATTTACTACCTAATTACATTGAAAATTTAACAAATGAAGAAACAAATAAGTTTATTGATGAACATTTAAAAGAGTGTTGTGAATGTAAGCAAACATTAGAAAGCATACAAGAAGATTTAAAAGTTGATGATACGGTTAGAGATAAAAAGACTGTAAAATACTTTAAAAAATACAAAAGTAAACTACGAACTTTAAGGATTATATTATTAATAATAATTGTTGCCTTCGTTGGAAATACTGTAAGAAAAATGGTTATAATATCACAAATGTCTAATAAAGCAGAAATGTATGTAAATTCTGAAAATTATCATATTATGTACTATATTTATAATAAAGACAAAACAATAATATCAGAGCAATTCGTCTTAGGAGATAAAATAAAATCAACAACTATTGAATTGACTCCAGAAAAAAGAGATATAGTTACATATTATGCAAAAAAATATGGTATTGATGAATGGGGAAATGATATGTGTAAGACTAACATTTATAGAGAATCAGAAAATAATAAAATTGCAGAATTAAATACAGATAATGGAATAATTGGTGGTAACCCTGTAAATTGGCTCGAAACGAACAATTTTTTTCATTTGATTTTAGCTTCAATACATTCTTCCGTAAAAAGTACTACTTATGAGGGAAGGGAATGTTACTATATATCATCAAATCCTAAAAAATGTTATTTTTTTAATAATAATATGTACATAGACAAAAATACTGGACTCGTTATAAATAGTGGAGCATGCGAAACAATATATATAGATGGTCATATTGATAGAGCACCAGCTACAGATTATATATATGAATTTAATACAGTGACAGAAGATGATTTTATAGAACCAGATATTAGTGAATATGAAATAAAACAATAATTCATAAAAGAGAGAATATTAAATTTGGATAATAGGGCAAAAGGGTTGCTAACAATAGAAAAGGATACAAAGGTAATTCAAGTGCGAATTACCTAATTTTTATTTAGTTGATTTAATATTTTATCAAAATTTTTAAGTTTTTTTATAAAATTGAAACTTTTTTGAAAAAATAATACACTAATAAAGTGAAAGGTGATCAAAATTATGAGTACTCAAATATCATTAGAAAATTTTGAAGAAATATATAGTAAAACATACAATAATATTTTGAAGTATATTATTTTGCATTGTAATAACTTAGATGATGTCAATGACATTATTCAAGAAACTTATATGGAATTTTATAAAAAAATGAAAAAAAGTAAGAAATTTGAATTAGAAGATGAACAGAGTTTTATAATTGGAATTTCAAAGAACATTTTAAAAAAGTATTATCGTTCAAAATATAAAGATAAAAATAATATTGTAAATTTTGAAAACGAAGATGTGCAAATAGAGTCAAATATAGATATAGAATTGCAATTTATCACAAAAGAAAATGTATCTTATATTTGGAAAACATTGAAAAATAAAGATATAAAAATAGCCAAAATATTTTATTTGTACTATGGACTTGATATGAAAATAACTGATATTGCAAAAGAAATGAATCTCACAGAATCAACAACTAAAAATTATATATATAGAACTATAAGAGAATTGAAAAATTCTTTAAAGAAGGAGAGTGATGAAAATGCCAGACAACAAAATATTTAAAGAGTTTTTGGAAAGCACTTATGATAGAGAAAAAAATTATAATTCTATTTGTTCTAAAATAAAAGGAGGTATTGATATGAAAAAGAAAATATTAAATATTGTAGCAGTATTATTAATTGTATTAGTAACAGGAGTAACAGCAAAAAGCGTATATGCGAAAATAGCTTGGCATATAGAGTATAAAGAGTATGAAAATAGAAATGTAATTACAAGAACATTAGCAATAGATGAAAACAACTATAGTGAAAATCTTAACATGGACTATGTATATCAAGATGCAATAGGTATAAAAATTAAATCGCTTATGATAACAAATGATTATTTTAAACTGGATATGGATATTAAATTAAATGAAGATATAAATAAGGATATGATTTCTTATGGATATGCAATTTATGATGAAAATAATAATATATATGAAGTTTCAGAAAGTCCAAAGTCCGAAAAAAAAGTTTCTGCAAAAAAAATAATTCGAACTTATACGAAGAAACTATATCAAGAATTGGGAGCAGATAGTAACTTTTTAACTATTAATCAAATGGGCAAAAATAATTCTGGAATTGTTCTAATGTCTACTAATGGATTTCCGCAAAGTAAAAAATTATATATAAGGATATTTGATGTAGGATATAGTATAGATGAAACTAATAATGAAGAATCAAAATCTAATGAGAGTAAATATGTTTGTTTATCAGATAGCGAATGGCAATTTGAAATAGATGTACCAGAAAAATTTTATAAAAGAACAACAGTAG
>CAOKRJ010000060.1 GCA_948471115.1 uncultured Clostridium sp. | reverse complement strand
CCAGTTCACGTTTTTTTTGAGAGCTAATTTGGGACTACTTTTTCAGCAGCCTCGGTTTTGCACTTCTATCTTTTGTATTTCTATATCTAATATCGCTTCTAAAAAATCTTTTAATATATCTTCATTTCCTTCTTTTGCAAATACTCTTTTAAATACATAATCACTTGTTAGTGGTAGTCTGCTTAATTCTTCATTTTGTTTTGTCATTTATCTTCCTTTCCATTATACTAAAAGCTCTTTAGTTTTTCAAGAACTTTTTCGTAAATTTTTACTTTTTTTTGCAACAAATATTTAAAGTATTGCAAAATACCTCCTTTCTTATTTTTAAAATTGATAATTTAGAATTAAAGTTTGATTTTAATTTTTTTAGATTCTAATCTTATAATAAATTTAAATACTCTTAAGCTATTTTGAATCAAATTTACTTTTTGAATTATTAACTAATTTTGTGAAACTATAATTAGATTAATTTGGATTTATAAATATAGATATTTAATTAAATTAATTTTGAATTTTAGATAACAATTTTTTAGATTAGCTCTTTCTAAACTAAATTTTATAAATTAAACATTTCAGATTTTAAACTTTACTTTATTTAAATTATGCAATCTTTAAAATATTTATTGCATACCTTTATTAAAACATGAAATGTCGAACTTTGCAACAACTTTTCATCGCAAAATTCGACATTTTCTTATTCATACATTTCCTTAACATACTTTTTAGATACTATTGTTTGAATAAACAATAATGTACTGTATATTAAAACTGTATATATAAGATTAAGTGAAAAAATTTTATATATTATGAAACTAATCAACAATATTATAAAATCATATATTGTATCTGCTATAAACAATTTTCTAATATTCATTTTTATTTTTAATAATAATATATGAAAATCAGTTAATGGTGTAGCAATATATAAACCACATCTAATCCATAATATAATAATAGTATATTTCATAGTTTCATAATCAATATTATATAATTTTAAAAATACTATAGAAAATAATACTGTTATAATAAAAAATATGATATACATTTTATTTATGTATTTATACACATTTTTTATTCTACTTTCTAGTATATCTTTTTCATTATTGATTTCCGGGCTAATTTGTGTTGTTACAATATTAGATAAAGCAACAAACAAATTAGCTGTAATTCTTAAAATATCATCACTTATAGTAATACACAAAATTCTTGAAGCATCTACATAAGAATATAATTTTAAAACAATCATACCTACGAATATATTCATAAACGTAATAAAAGAAATTATTATTACTTTTTTATTAATATTAATAATTCTCTTTATATTCTCAAATCTAAATTCCTCTGAAACCTTTACTTTTAAATATTTCTTATATGGCCATATAAATATTATTAGTTTTATCATTCTTGCAAATATCTCTATCATTGCAATTGTTCGCATATCAAAGTTTGTTTTAAATACAACTATCCATACCAAAACAATTTCAATAACAAGAGCTATAATATTTCCTACTAGTATTCTTTTTCTATTATTTTCTGAAAGTATATAGTCTAAAAATGCATTGATTCCTATAACAGGAAAACATAGTGCTCTTATCATTGAATAATTACTAAAAATCGTAACAGCCTTTTCTCCTTGATAATATAAACTAAACAAGCTTTTTCTAAACAGTATAAAAACAAACATGATACTAATAGATATTAGTCCTATTCCTATTATGCTTAGTTTAAAAGTCTTCTTTTTCTTAGCTTCTTGTGTTAAAAACTTAAAGTAATAATTGGCAAATATTAATGCAAACCCAGAATTAAACGCCAAATACAAACTATTAAATTTAGAAAATATATTTTTGGCTAGAAGTTCATCTGTCCCCATATAACTAATTATTATATTAGTTATTACATTTGCTATGGTCATAAAAATACCACTTATTATTATAGGAAAAGAAAATCTTAGCAAATATTTCTGATATTCTTTATTTTTGTTCAACGATTATTCCTCATTTCTATATATCTATTAGTTCTTTCCGTATAACTTTTCCAACACAATTAAAAACATCGCATGTGACCATCCAAGTCCTATCACCCAGTTAGGCTTTAGAGTTTCATTGTTTACTTGTTCTCCTAAAAAGTAATGCTTTCCTGCTGTTTTTACAACAAAATCAAATGTTTCCTTAGCTTTCTTTTTCTCTCCTGTTTCCAAGTAATACAGTGTCATCCATAGGTTAGCTATTGGCCAAGGATTACCGTTCATATAATGATCTTGTTCAAATCTTTGATATCCTCCTGTATATGTTCTTAAAGATAAGTTTATTCTTTCTACTGTATTTCTAATTTTCTTTTCTTTTGGTTTAAACACATTAAATGGAGTGACAGCCCCTAATATGCTTATATCCATCCTTTTATCATCTATATTTCTAATATAAGATTTCTTTTCTTCATCATATAAATTTTGATTAATATATTTCTTTATTTCTGTTTGAATTTTTTCTATTTCTCTTTCATTTTTTTGTACTTTTTCTTCTTTTAATCTATTATTTTCAAATTCTGATACATTTTTACCTAAAACTCTATATATTTCTAAAATACAATTAAATGCTGAATATATGCTAGCCAAAGAATATAAGTGAATTCCTTCACACATCTCCCATAAATCATAACTAATATAATATTTATGACCTTGTCTATTTACTGACTCTTCAATTTCTTGTTGCACTTTATCCTTGTCTCTCTCATCTTTTCCTTCAATTCCAAGCCAATCTTTTACATATCTTTTTAAGAAATCTATAGCTTTTTCACACATTTTCAAGTTATCTTTTAGAAACTTTTCAGATTTTGTATATTTATAATGTTCATATACTCCATATACCACACTTGCTGTTTCATCAATTTGATATCCCCAACAAGGTGCTAACTTTCCATCAGTATAGAACCTTTGCTCCCACATTCCATTTTTACTTTGTGTTTTTTTACAAAATGACTTATAAAATTTTTCAGTTTCCTTTTCCATTTTCACAATATCCATAGCTTTTGTAATAAAAACTGCATCTCTTGGCCAGCAATATGCATATCTTCCACATTTAGTAAAATCTTCATCTATTTCAGGAGAAGCTATAATCCCTCCTGTTTCATAATTTGTTAATAATGGAAATAATAATATACTTCTTTTATAAATTTCATATATTCTCTCTTCATAACTATTATCTGACTCTTTAATATTTAATCCGTTATGTGATTTAACATATTTTCTCCAATATGCTTTTGTATTTATATATTCTTTACTTAAATCAATCTTTTTTATTCTTTCTATCTCATCTTCAATATCTGAAACATTTTTATTCTCATCTATTAAAATACAAATCTCTATTATTTTCTTTTCATTTGGTTTTATAATACCTAAATCATAGCAAATACTAGAATCCTTTGACATTCCTATATAGTCTTTATCTTGTATTTCTCCCCTTTTTATTGTGTCTTTACTTCCATTTATTTGATGACTTAATAATTTATATCCTTTTGCAAATGTTGAAACTGTAAAATCATGAGCATATTGCATCATTCCTCCATCAACAATCTTACAAGATACCAAATTATTTTTATCAGATAACAACTCAGAATGAATATAAAAATTAACATCTAAATCAATTTTACTCTCATTTAAAAATATGTATCTTTTAACTAATACATTTTCTTTTGTTAACATATAATCTGTTTGAACTGTTTTTAAATTAAAATATGTATTAGTTATTTCTGTATTCAAAATATTAGTATCAGTATCATAATATTGTTTATACACATTATTTATATCATCATGTAAATATATCAAATCCGAATTATTTATTTTCACCCCTGTATGGAAAAAATCTATATATTGCTTATTATCTTTACTAGGAAAATACATTCTTTGTAATTCCCCTTTACCTGTAAAAGTTGCTATCATACCCTTATTCCCAATAATTGCTTCATTAAAATACTTATTCTCCATCTTTTTTCTCCTCTTGATGATTTTAGGGACGGAGGAAAAAATCATCATTTCTTTATTTTCTATTTTTTATTATTTATTATTGTTATTTTTTACTCATTATGATGATGATTTTTTCCTCCGTCCCTAAAATCATCATCCTTCAATTACATTAATTATTTGTTTTTCTAAGTCTTTTATTTTTTCATTTATTCTAAATATGTCTTCATCTCTTAAGTTTTTATTGTCTATGTCTTGTCTTACATATGTGTCCATATCTTTTATTTCTTCTTTTAGTTTTTCTAGTCTTTCTACTATTTCTGATTTTATTGTTTTGTTGATTTTTCTTTCTATTTTATTTGTCATTGTGATTTCTTCGTTTAATTCATATGTTTCTCCAAATTCAGGTATTGTAACTCCTATTGCTGCTTCTGTTTCTATTTTTTCTTTTAACACATCTTGTGATTCTTCTTCTCCATGTACTAAGAAAATATGCTTTGGTTTACTTATAAAAGAATAAATGAAATTCATTAGTCCATTTTGATCTGCGTGACCAGAATATCCTTCTATATATTCAATTCTTGCATTTACAGCTATTTCTTCTCCAAATACCTTTACTTTTTTCTCTCCATTTACAATGTTATATCCTAAGGTTCCTGGTGCTTGATATCCAACAAAAAGTATGGTTGATTTTGGATTCCATAAATTGTGTTTTAGGTGATGTTTTATTCTTCCAACTTCACACATACCACTTGCAGATATTATTATACTTGGTCTTTCATCCTCGTTTAATGCTTTAGATTCATCTGCTGTTCTTGTGAATTGTAACCCTGGAAATTCTAGAGGATTATCTCCTTTTAACATTTCTTCTTGAACTTCTGGTTCAAATAAATTCATATTTTCTCTAAAAACTTCTGTTGCTGATATTGCAAGTGGGCTATCAACATATACTGATGCTTTCATCAAAGTCTTATATTTTCTTTTAAATTCTTCATCTTGTATTATATCTTTTAATTTATTTATTTCATATAATATTTCTTGTGTTCTTCCTACTGCAAAAGATGGTATTACTACTGTTCCTCCATTATCTAATGTTTCAGATACTATGTTTAAAAACATCTCTGCTTTTTCATCATTTCTCATATGAAGTCTACTTCCATATGTTGATTCCATAACTAGATAATCTGCATTTTCAATCATTGTTGGAGAGTCTAATAGAGGAATATCATTGTTACCTAAGTCTCCTGTAAATACTGTTTTTGTTTCTTTTCCATCTTCTTTTACCCATAATTCAATAATACTTGATCCTAACATATGACCTGCATCATTAAATCTTACATGTATATCTGGTGTTATTTCAATTATTTCATCATATTGTACTGGCTCAAATATCTCTATACATCTCAAGGCATCTTCTGCTGTATATAAAGGTGGTACTTCTTTTTCGCCTTTTCTTTTTCTTTTCTTGTTTTTCCATTGATTTTCCATTTCTTGAATATGTCCGACTATCTGGCAACATCAATGTACATAAATCACATGTAGCTTTATGTGCATATATTTTATTTTTAAATCCTTCATTATATAATTTAGGAATTCTTCCTGAGTGATCTATATGCGCATGTGTTAATAACATAAAGTCTAGTTCTGCTGGATTAAATTCAAACTTTTCCATATTTTGATTTTCTAACTCTGCTTTTCCTTGCCACATACCACAATCAACTAAAAATTTCTTTCCTGCTGCTTCTACTAAAAAATTCGATCCTGTAACAGTTCTTGTCGCTCCTAAAAATGTTATTTTCATATAATCCCTCCATTAATTAAAAATTTTTACTTTTTTTCCTATTTTAATATCTAAATCTTTTTTGTTTAGATTTCCCATATTTGTAATTTCAATTTTTTCTTCAAATATATTATCATCAAATAACTGAATAAAAAACTTATCTTTTTCTTTAGTAATTTTAATATATAATTCTTCCAAATTAATTATTCTAATATTAAAAATATTTTTTAATATTTCATAATCTAATTCTTCTTTTTTTGCCATAATATTTATAACTTTCAATTCATGTGCTTTTCTTATTAATAAATTACAAATCATTTTTATTTCTTCTTGTAATTCATCTACCTGATTTACATTTTTTTCTGGTTTAAATGGTAATATACAATAATATCTAAACTGGTAAATTAATTTTATAATGTCTTGCTTTGTTTGAGCTGATTTTATTAATATTTCATAACACTGTAAAAATACTTTTTGTAAATCAATAATTAATTTATCAATATCTTTTTGTAAATCATTCGTTTCTACTAATTTTAAATATTCTTCTTTTTCTTCTAATTCCTTTTTATATTTAACAAAATTTTGTGGAATTAATAATTCATTTATTTTCTCAATCTGCTCTATTTTTTCTTGTCTTTCTTCTGCCATCATTTTTGATAGTATTCGTATACTAAATATCTTTTCTTTTAATGGTAATATTTCGTTTCTAGTTAGATATTCCTTTTCTAATAGAGTTTTATTATTTATTGTTTCATCAATATTTTTAATCTTCTTTGTTAATGCAACCTTTTCTTCTGTTAATATCTTTATGAATTTTTTACTATCTTGTATTTTTTCTAATTTCTGTTCTATATCTTCTTTTAATTTTATTATTTCATTTTTTATCTTTCTATCAAATTTAAAATCTAATAAAACTGATAGTTTTTCTAATATTTTTATAATTTCCTCAGCATTATGCTTATTATATCTTTCTTCTAATTTACTTTTAAATAATTCCATATAATCTATTATATATTGATTATTATTTATCCAGTTATTTAAAAATTGATATCCTACTAACATTATTAAATTTTGATATACTAAATTATGTTCTATACTTTCAATCTCTCTATCAATAGTAGTCCATGAATAACCGTTAAAATCTCGCAATGGTTCTACAGTATTAATACTATTTCCAACATTAATCAAATTTGATAATGTTTTATTAATCAGAAAATAATCATCTTTTATAATCTTTTCATTTTTGCTTATCTTAGCTATTGAATACAAAAGTTTCCTTTCAACAGGATAACATATAATTCTATTTGTACTTTTTTCTACTAAAAAAGTTCTATTACCTATAATTTTACTCTCTTCTGAATTTGGTTTTACTAATTTTATAGTATCACAATTTTTCTTAATATTCCTAATTATATTTTGAATAAATTCTTCTTTGGGCTCAATATTTACTTTTACATTTTCATAATCTTTATATGCTGTTTCAACTTTATACAAAATGTTAAGAAGAAGACTTTTTGCATCTTCATCAAAATACTTCTTCTCTAAAACTTTTTCTAACTCATCATTATAATTTTTTTTAACAATTTTATCGAAAAATTTCTCTGTTTTCTTCTGCAAAGTTCTTCTCCTTTCTTTTAGGTATCCTATTGGGTGTCCTATTGGGGACGTTTCTTAATGGGACATTTTTCTTGTGTAATTCTTCTCTTTCCATATTCTCTCATTAAAATCAACTCTTCTAATATCAAATATTTAGTAAATGTCCTATTAAGAAACGTCCCCAATAGGACATAGCTCTTATTCTTCTATTTTATCACTTGTTCCCATTTTTAACTCATTTAATCTATCCAATGTCATTAATACTTCTCTTGGTTTACTTCCTTGATATCCTGAGATTACTCCTCTTTCTTCCATTTGGTCTATTATTCTTCCTGCTCTTGCATATCCAACTTTAAATCTTCTTTGTATAAAAGATGTTGATGCTTGTCCTGTTTCTACTACAGTTTGAATTGCATCCATTAAGAATGGGTCTGTGTCATCGTCAGCTGTTTCTTGTGCCATTTCTTTATCTGTTTTATTACTATTTTCAATACTTTCTAATATATCTTCACTATATGTTGCAGTTCCATTAGATTTTACAAAATCAACTATTTTTTCCACTTCGTCATCTGATACAAATGCACCTTGAACTCTTGATGGTTTTGGTGCTCCTGCTGGGAAGAAAAGCATATCTCCTTTTCCTAGTAGTTTTTCTGCTCCAACACTATCTAATATTGTTCTTGAGTCTACTTGTGATGATACTGCAAATGCTATTCTTGATGGCACATTTGCTTTAATTAATCCTGTGATAACATCTACTGATGGTCTTTGTGTTGCAATTACTAAGTGCATTCCAGCTGCTCTTGCTTTTTGAGCTAATCTACAAATTGATTCTTCAACTTCTTTTGCTGCTACCATCATTAAGTCTGCCAACTCATCTATAATTATTACAATTTGAGGTAATTTTCCTGCCTCATTTTCTTTTTCAATTGCTTTGTTATATCCTTTTAAATCACGTACACCTTTGCTAGCAAATTTATTGTATCTATCATCCATTTCTTGCACTGCCCAAGCAAGTGCTCCTGCTGCTTTTCTAGGGTCTGTTACTACTGGGATTAATAGATGTGGTATTCCATTATATACAGAAAGCTCTACAACTTTTGGATCTACCATTACTAATTTCACTTCACTTGGTTTACTATTATATATAATACTTGTTATTATTGTATTTATACATACACTCTTTCCTGAACCTGTAGAACCTGCAATTAATACATGTGGCATTTTTGCAATATCAGCTAATTGAATATTTCCTGCAACATCTTTTCCAAGTGC
>CAOKRJ010000059.1 GCA_948471115.1 uncultured Clostridium sp. | reverse complement strand
AAATTTCTTTTATTTGTGGTATACTGTTCTTGACACATAATTAAAAACCTCCAATATTTAGTCTCGCAACTAACATTTTATTTGATTTTTAATTATGTTTCTATACTTTTATGTCTATAACGTGCATTTAATTATACAATATTCAATTTATTATGTGGAATACTTAATTGAAAAATTACAAACAAAAATAATTGATTATATCTTATCGTTATGCTAAAATTACTAATATAAGGAGTATAATATGGATATTTTTGGTATAAATAATTTGATAAATAAAGAATTTGACTTTAATTATGATAAATATTATAGAAATACTGGATTAGATTTACTAAAAGCGAAAACAGAAAATGATAAGAATGCAATAAGAAAAATATCAAAGAACTAAAAATGCATTTTATTATTTTGATGATTTGAGTTGTGGAAAAATTCCTAAAAGAGAGAAAGAAAAAGTATCTATTGAAAGACTCTGTGATATGACAGGAAATAAACAATCACGCATTTAGTTACACAATTTAATAACATTTTAGTGAAAAATCATATTAATAAAACTCAATTTATTGAAGATATGTATAATGTTATGCGTATGAGATATACATTATCCCTAATGAAAGAATTAAACGATTTTTCACTAACAATTACTTCTATTTTATAAAGTTCTTTAGGTTAGCAATATAAGTTTTATATTATTGGAAAATTGGATCCCGGTCGCATTGGTGGTCTTCCTTGCCTTCTTCTTAACAATTCTTTTATTATTAAAATTCTTATTAGATCCCTTAATAAGAAGTTGTTTTGTCTAGTTTCTTCTACTTTTCTTACATTTTGTGAACTATTTGTTTTTACCTCATTACTACTTTTTCTAACGTCTTTTACTTCTCTGGTTTCTTCTATCATTGCATTATATATTTCTTCTGTAATACTGCTTATTATTTCTTCATTTATTACTCCATTTACTCGCATACACGCTTTTTGTACCATTGGCTGTATCATTTTATATATATCTGGATATAAATTCTCCAAATCCATATTTTCATAGTTAATACCTCTATGCATTTCATATATGTTTTCTGGCATTTGATATGTATTTTGGGGTCTTATATTATATCCTAATACATTTTGCATATATTCTTCATAATTTGAATTATACATAAAATTATCCTCCCTAATTTATTCTTGTAATATTGTATTCTTAATGTTAATATTTGGTGCATATAGAGTTAATTTTATATATATTGTGAATTAATTTATCCAGTCTTTCTTTTGTTTCTAGATAATATATTAGTAGCAATTATAAATGCTATTGTAAATATTAAAATAATTACCATGTTTATTAATATTGGTTTCATTGTTTCAAAATTTACTATTTCTAATTCTGTTATCATTTCATTACTACTTATATAATAGTATGATGGTAATATGTGTGCGATTTTTATTACAGAGTCTGGTAACCATTCTAAAGGTACAAATGCACCACATAAAAAACTTGAACCTAATGCTACAACATTTACAATTCCATTTATTGCATTTTTGTTTGTTACTAAGTTTCCTATTAAAAATGCTATTGTTACAGCACAAATTGTAAATATTAATGAGTTTAAGATATATATCATTCCATGTGTAGTAAACATTATATCTCCAACTAATATAAAACTTAAAATTACATAGAATATCCATAATACAATAGCAAATAGACTGTTTGATACAAGTAATTCAAAATTATGTTTTTTATAATTCATACTACTTATAATCGTTCTCTTAGATATTTTTTCTTCTTTAAAACTAGAGAGTATTAGACAAATTACATATACACAACCTGCTAATATACTATAATTTGCGAAATTAAACAAGAATGAGGCTTTAGTTAAATTGTCTGTGTCTAATTTAGATGTAATCTGTATTTCTGTCTGTTTTGATAATGCTTCATTTATTTTATTTATTAGTTCTTCTTCATTTTCTGTATTTCTCTTATATATATTTGCTATTTTTATATATCTCTCTAACATCATCTCTGCAAGACTTGCTTGATAATCTCCTGTACTTTTTATTTCAATTTCAGGATTTTCTCCTTTTAAAAATTGCTCTCTATAATTTTCTGGTATGTATATAATATAATTTACATCTCTATAAAATAAAGCATCATTGATTGCTTCTTCATTAAGCTCTATTTCTTTTATATTACTATTTTCTTTTATATACTCTATTAGGTTTTTAGTTATTCCTTCTTCTTTATCTTTATTTATAATTAAAATGTCTGGTTTAGTTGCTACAAAGTTTGTACTATTTTCACTAGCTTGCATATTAAATGCACCAAAGAAAATTAAAATTACTGTATACAAGATAATAGGCATTTTACTTTTATTTAATACTTTTAAAAATGTTTTAAATACTGTCATATTTTTGCCTCCTTAAACTTGTATAAGAAATAATCAACATTATCATTGCAAAAATTAATAGACTTGCTATATTAAAGTAATATCTATCTAAAGTATCATAATAGTATAGTGAATAAAATCCATCTGTTATCATGCTAGCAGGATTTATTTTATTGATAATTGGTATATTTTTGTCTATAATATATTTCATTGTAATTCCCATCATTCCAGATAGAAAGCAACCTAACATTGTAACTGCTATAACAACTCCTGTTTTTACATTTTCAGTCGACTTAAGTATTGTTCCAATTGCTAATCCCATTGATAGTCCAGCTAAGCTTCCTACTATTCCTAATAAAATTATTAGTGGTAAATTAGTTCCATAATCTACTTTTAATACTAATATTGTATAAATAAATAATAATGTTAAACCTATTAATTGTGTTATATAACTTGCTAAAATACTACTAAAAATCACTTTTCCTTTTGGAGTAGGTGCCACTGATACTCTTTTCCCATTACTACTCATATTTGCTAAATTTTTATTAATAGCAACCATTCCTAGTATTCCACCATATAAACAAGCCATTGCAATTAATGTGTAAAATTCTATCATTGTATAACTTAAATTGTTATTTGATATATCTGTTACTTTTACTTCTTGATTCTGTGTTTTTTCCAATAGATTTTTATATATTTTTTCATAATCTAAATTGTATAAATTATATACTCCTGAACCTAGTTCTTTATTTATCTCTTTATCCATTAAACTTTCTACTATTTGTCCATTAGTTGTAATTTCTTCTACTACATATTTTAAAATTGTTTCATTAATTCCGCTTGTAGTAACCACTACTTTTGGATTATCTTCTTCTAAAATCATAAATCCTATTATTTTATTTTCTTCTAATAACTTTTTTGCTCCTTCCTCTGTAACATATTTTGTATTAAATAATCTGTCTTCATTTTCTTCATCACTTAATGTTTTAAATGCTTCTTTATATAATTCATTGTTCTGAAATTCATCATTGTCTACAATTGCTATATCTATTATTTCTAATTTTTCACTATTTTCAATATTAGAAAATGACATATTGAAAAAGGTCCCTAATATAATTGGAAAGGCAAAGGTCCAAAATATAAGCATTTTATCCCTAAAGAGAGTTTTTAAGGCATATTTAAAATTATGTATAAGCATTAGTCTCTAAATTCCTTCCCTGTTAACTCTAAGAATACATCATTAAGTGTTGGTCTTTCTGAATAAATTTTATTATATCTAATACTCTCTTTCTTTAGATAATCAATTACCTGTACTAAGTTGTTTTTGCCTTTTTTATATGTAACAAGTAATATATTTCCAT
The DNA here is from genome assembly GCA_948471115.1 of uncultured Clostridium sp. Classification (GTDB taxonomy): domain Bacteria; phylum Bacillota; class Clostridia; order TANB77; family CAG-508; genus CAKPSH01. The sequence goes on along the minus strand of CAOKRJ010000059.1, from coordinate 5,177 downwards.
TGTAAGTTACATCATCTACATTTTCTAATTTTTTTATTTGTTCAATATATTTTTCATCTAAAGTGTTTACTTCTACTGTTACTTTTTCTTCTATCCTTGCTAGTTCTTTTAATTCATCTGTTGTTCCTGTTGCTAACACTTTTCCTTTATCTAAGATTATTACTCTATCACATATGATTTCAACTTCCTCCATATAATGTGTAGTATAAACTATAGTTGCACCATTGTTTCTTAACTTTTGAATTCCATCTAATATATTGTTTCTACTTTGTGGGTCAACTGCAACAGTTGGTTCGTCTAGGAAGATTAGTTTTGGTTTATGTGCTATTCCACAGGCTATATTTAATCTTCTTAAAAGTCCTCCTGATAATTGTTTTGGATAAAATTTTTTAAATTCCTCTAGTCCTACTAATTCTATTGCTTCCCCTATATATTGTTTTCTTGTATTTTTATCCTTTATATATAATCCGCAGAAATAGTCTATATTTTCATATACTGTTAGTTCTTCAAATACTGCTACATCTTGAAATACAACTCCTAATTTTGCTTTTATATCATAAGCATCTGGGCTCATTTCTTTTCCGAATATTTTTATACTTCCTTCACTAAAATTTAATAAAGATAATATACAATTTATTGTTGTTGATTTACCACTTCCATTTGGTCCGTAGTAGTCCTAATATTTCTCCTTTATGTACTTCGAATGATAGGTTGTCTATAGCTTTTATTCCTTTGTATTGTTTTGTTAAATTCTCGATTTCTATAATATTGTTCATTTATTCCCCTTTCTAAAAGACGAATTTTAAGAATTTATAAGTGGTAGTAACCACAAAGAAATTCTAATAATCCGCATAATTATATTCTATGGAAAGTTATCCCAGTGGGATAACTTTCCTAGAATATAAAAATATAAGATTCTTATGAAATCCTCTTTTTATAACTTTTGTTATATTATAACACCCCATATAATATTTATCTATATTTTCTTTAATTTATATTAATTTTTTTATATCTTCTTTAAATATATAAATTTGTGTTTGTAGGGATGATAAATTTTTAGGTGAATTTAAAATTGTAGAGAAATGTAGGGGCGATTAGCAATCTCCTGTTCTAGCAAAGGCTTGCTAAAAATCTTATATTCTTAAGCATGTTCTTCGAAGGGCGGGCGATTAATAATCGCCCCTACAACGTATATTTATAATTTTGTATAAATTCAAAAACATATAATCCTACCAACAAACCCCAATTTATGTGTATCCTTCTTTATAAAAAATGCAAAAGAGAAACGTTCGCTTTTTATAGTTGGTTTTTATGTAAATTTATAACTCGTTGCTTCACAATTTGCGAAGATGATTTAGAAGCTTTTATGGACATTAAATATTGTGAGTAATAAGTAACACTGGTAGAGACGGGAGTCATTTCTTTTTTAGATAATGACTTCCGTCTCGAATAAAGCATGCACATTTTTTTACGTGCCCAATGTGCGAATTCTTATAATAAAGTTTTTATTAATTCTTCCTCTGATAATCTACTCATTAATTGTGGTGCTATAGAGAACATTGTTCTAGCTCCACTTTCTCCATTCTTGTTCATGAGATATGCCGCTCTTGCAACTGCAACTAATACTGCTCCTGTAAACTCAGGGTTTGAATCAAGGTTTAGCTTATATTCTATAACTTCTTTATTTCCAGCTCCAGTTTCTCCACTATGAAGCACATTACCTCCATGAGGTAATCCTGAATGTTTTTTTAATAGTTCTTCTTCACTTATGAAATGAACTGTTGTATCATATTCAGCAAAATAATTTGGCATATTCTTTATTTCTTCTTCTATTTTTACTTTATCTGCCCCATCCTCAAGAACTACATAGCATTCTCTTAAATGTTTTTCTCTTGTTGTTAAATTAGGATTTTCTCCGTTCCTTACACGATTTACAGCTTCTTCGATTGGTATTGTGTACTGACGAGCATCCTTTACTCCTTTAATACGACGTATTGCATCAGAGTGCCCTTGGCTAACTCCTTTTCCCCAGAAAGTATATGTATTACCTTTTGGTAATATTGCATTAGCATATAGTCTATTTAGTGAGAACATTCCTGGATCCCAACCAGCTGATATAACTCCAATTGTTTCTGCTCTTTTTGCTGACTCATTAACCTTTGCATAATGCTCTGGTATTTTTGCATGTGTATCAAAGCTATCCACTACATTAAACATTTTTGCTAACATTGGGGTCTGCTCAGGTAAGTCTGTTGCAGATCCTCCACATGCAATCATTACATCAATTTTTCCCTTATATTCTTCAACTTTCTTTGTTGAAACTACTGTAATGTCTTCTTTTAAATGTGAAGCAACTAATTCAGGATCTCTCCTAGTGAAAATAGCAATTAATTCCATGTCTAAATTCTGTTTGATTGCTTCAAAGACCCCTTTTCCCAAGTTACCAAAACCATAAATTCCAATTTTAATTTTTTGCATATTAATTTCATTCCTTTCTAATAATATAATCTAGATTAGAAAATAACACTTCATTATTTCTCAACCTTTATCTCTTCTGATATTATTAAAAATTATATTATATTATTATAATAATTGCAATATTTGCTCAAAATTTTATAATTATTCAAATATATACAATAAAAAACTTTTTGTTTTCTATTAACTAAATTTTTTACTACACATTTTTTAGTATAATTTTTGCTTCATTGACTGCTATATAACTCAAAATATTTTCCTTTTTTTGATAGTAGTTCTTTATGTGTTCCTTGTTCTACTATATTTCCATTTTCTAAATATAATATTTTGTCTGCATTTTGTATTGTTGAAAGTCTATGTGCTATTATAAATGTCGTTTTTCCTTTCATTAGTTCTAACATACTTTGTTGTATCCTATTTTCAGTTATCAAATCTATATTGCTTGTTGCTTCATCTAATATTAAGATACTTGGATTTCTTAACATTACTCTTGCTATTGTTATTAATTGAATTTCTCCCTCTGATAATATTTCATTGTTTATTATTGTTTCATATTTATTTGGCAGTTTTTCTATAAATGTGTCTGCCTTTGCTAGTTTTGATACCTTTTTTATTTCATTTTCTGATATATTTTTTAGTCCATATGCTATATTTTCCTTTACTGTTTCTGAAAATAGTTTTGTGTCTTGTAATACTATACCTATATTTTCCCTTAGTTCTTTTATAGCTATATCTTTTATATCAATTCCATCAATATATATGTTTCCTTTGTCTATTTCATAGAATCTCATTAATAAATTAATTATTGTAGTTTTTCCTGCTCCTGTTTTTCCTACTATTGCAATACTTTCTCCTCTTTCTACTTTTAAATTAAAGTTTTTTATAAATGGCTCATTTGTGTATGAAAATTCAACATTTCTAAATTCTATATTTCCTTGTATTTTTATTTCACTATTTTTTATATCTTTAAATTTTTCGTCTTCATTATTTAAAAATTTATATATTCTTTTAGATGATGCAAAGGCTGTTTGCAGTTCTGATAAAATTGCTGTAATTTCATTAAAAGGTCTTGTAAATATACTTGTATACATAAAAAAAGTAGTTATATCTCCAATTGTTATTTCACCATTTGACATTAAAATTACTCCAACAATTCCAATTACTACATAACCTATATTTGATACTAATCTTGTTGCAGGATTAGTTAGTGCTGAGTAAAATTCTGCTTTTACTCCTGTTTCATATAATTCTGTGTTTAGTTTATCAAATTTTTTCTCTGCTATTTCTCCATAATTAAAGTCTCTCACAGTATTTTGATAAGTAATAAATTCTTCTGCATTATTATTTAATTTTGCAACAATATTGGCTCTATTATTAAAAAATACATTTGTGTTTTTTGTCACCCATTTTGAGATGAAATACATCACTGGTGCAACAATTATTAGAATTATAGCCATTTTGATGTTTATTTTAAGCATTACTATAATCGAAAATATCACAATTGCAATTGCACTAATAATCTTTGGTAATCCTTGAATAATTCCATTTGAGATATTTTCTAAGTCTATACTAAACTGATTTAGAATGTTGCCATGTTCAATTTTGTCTATTTCTTTTATTTTTATATTATTGATTTTATCAAATAGATTTTCTCTTATGTCCTTTTGAATTCTTGCAATCTTTTTTGTTAGAAACTTTACTTGTAAAATATTAAATATATATATTGATATATATAAAATTGTTAGAATTACTAAATTAGTAATAAGTTCCTGATAAGATAGTTCTAAGAATCTATTAATTATTTTTCCTACATATATTGGAGCTATTACTGTTATTATAGATACAAGTATTGTAAAAATACATATACATATTAATAATTTTTTATTTCTTAATATATAATCTTTCATGCATTTTTCTCCTTTGCAATAGAGCATTATACAATATTTTTCTACTACTTATATTATCTACAATAATAGTTTTCTTTATTCTTAAAAATTTTATTAATTAGTTCCATAAAATGGAGAAAGCGAGGAAAGTACACTTTCCCCCGCTTATTATCTGTAGAAGATGTGATTTTTATACTTCACACCTTCATACTTTTTCAATTTTTGTAGTGTCTCTTTTTTACAACCTTCTGGGTTGTAAAAGTATAACGCTCCACCTTCTAAGGCTCCCTTTGTTATGTCATATTCGAATGACATCCTGGCAGCTCGTCTGATCTCATCAGTTATCATTCCCTCCTTTATGTTACTGATAGATGCAAACTGACCTTTACTATTTGCCACCTCATGTATGCTACATCCCCATTCTTTTGAGCGGTTAATCACCGTGTTTCCCACGATGACCTGCCCCGCAAGGCCTTCGCCTCTAGCCTCCACATAAATAACCTTTTCTAAAGTTCTCAGGTCATCCTCCGTATAGGCGTAATCTCCAGTTTTTACAGCATGCTGCCATAAAAATTCCTCGGTTACAGGATAATAATTAATTGTTACTCCTTTCTCTGTCATACTTGATAGTTTGAGTCCTGCTTCTGATACCTGTGCTTCAAATAATGGTAATTGCTGAATTTCCTGTTCTTCAGTTACTGATGGTTGCTGAATTTCCTGTTCTTTAGTTACTGATGGTTGCTGAATTCTCTGTTCTTCAATTACTGATGGTTGCTGAATTCTCTGTTCTTCAATTACTGATGGTTGCTGAATTCT
>CAOKRJ010000058.1 GCA_948471115.1 uncultured Clostridium sp. | reverse complement strand
CATTAATGATTTTGTAGATAGTTTTAAAAATCCAGCAAGTACGAACACAATTTTAGTACCATTTAAAAATTTAATTAATGATGAGTATTGTAGAGATACATCAATTAAAATAAGAACATCATTAAATGGGAAAAAGAAAAAGGGAGAATTTATAGGAGCATTTCCATCTTATGGTTATATTAAAGATCCAAAGGATAAGCATAAGTTAATAATTGATGAAAGTGTTGTAGATATTATAAGAAATATATTTGATTGGAATGTAAATGAAGGAATGGGGAAAATAGCAATATGTCACAGACTAAATGATTTAGGGATTTTAAATCCAACTGGACACAAGAAATTAGAATTAGGACAAAACTATAATAACTATGGAATACAAGATAATACATATACTTGGACACCTTCTACAGTCCGAAATATTTTAAATAATGAAGTGTATATAGGCAATACTGTTCAAGGAAAAAGAAAAACAAAAAGCTATAAAGTACATAAAGTAGAGCAAGTTCCAAAGGAAGAATGGGTAAGGGTAGAAAATACCCATGAAGCTATTATTGATAAAGAAACCTTTGAAAAAGCACAAGAATTAAGCAAAAGGGATACAAAAGTATCTCAAAAAACAAAGGAATTATCGATATGGGCAGGTTTTCTAAAATGTGCAGATTGCAAAAGAGCAATGAATAAAAAAAGTAGTACTAATAAAAGTGGAAGTAAATATGAATATTATATTTGTAGTACCTATAGGAAAAAATCAAATAACTTATGCACTAAACATACAATAAAAGTAGAGAACTTGGAGAAAGCAGTGTTAAAAGCAATTAATGTCCACATTGATTTACTAATTGATACAGAAGAACTTGTAAAACAAATAAATAATGTAGGGGCGACTAGTAGTCGCCCGAAGAAAATAAATGAGATGATAACTTCAAAACAAAGTGAAATTTCAAAAATATCAAATTTTAAAAGAACGTTATATGAAGATTGGAAAAATGAAGATATAACAAGAGAAGAATATTTAGAGTATAAGCAGAAATATGAAAATGATATAAAAAGATTAAAACAGAATATAGAAAGGTTAGAAAACGAAAAACAGAAATATGAAAGTCAAAGTATAAGTAGTAATGAATGGGTAGAGAAATTTAAAGAGAAAGAGGGCTTTACAGAACTTTCAATAGATATAATGATTGAACTAATAGATTGTATATATGTAAAAGAAAATGGAGATATAATCATAAAATTTAAATTTGAAGATGAAATTAAAAGGTATTTAGAATACATATTATGATAAAATCAGTCTGAAAATAGCACGCAAGCAACAAAAATAAGCTGAAACCTCTTGATTTTAATGAACATAATATAGTATACTATATTATATTATAAAAAAAGAAGGAAAATGCTGTCAAAAGTGTAAAAAATATTGCAAAAAATCTCTATATATGAGAAAATATAATAGGAATATTACATATAAGAAATAGGAGGAAAGCATATGTCTGACTCTTTTATAACAGTAGTATTAATATTAATAGCATCAGTGCTCATGTTTGTTGTACCAGTAGTTGCTGTATCTTCTAGAAATGACAAGACAGCAACACAAAATGTACAAGTAGCGGTAACAAGTTTTGTAGATAGTATAAGAGAAACACGGAATAATAAAGCAAGAGGATTATAATCAACTATTACGAGAAATAGATACTACTGGAAATAAATATAATACAAATATAAGTATATTACATATAGATGAAAATCCATCAAAGAAAACAAATTCAAATGTAGCAGATTCAATAAAAATAGGAGAAAATATATATTATGCAGAATATACTAAACAAATAGAGGATTTTTTTGAAAGAACAGATGAAATTAGATTATCAGAAGGAGACTTTGTTAAAATTGATGTAGAAAATATTAATGAAACTTTATATCAAACAATACAAAAGTCTTTATACAATGTATCAAGTGGGAGAGTAGGAACAATATCAGGTAAACATACAGTATTAATTTTACAATCTACAGAGGGAAAATTTGTTAAGATAGTTGGTGGAGGATGATAAAATGAAAAGGTACTTATTTACATCAGAAAGTGTTACAGAAGGGCATCCAGATAAATTATGTGATTTAATATCAGATGCAATTCTAGATGAATGTTTAAAGCAGGACAAAAATGCAAGAGTTGCAATAGAAACTTTTGCATCTAACAATAAAATAAATATTGCAGGTCAATTAACAACTAATGCAATTATTGATGTTGAAGCAATAGCAAGAGAAATTATGAAAGATATAGGATATAAGAATGAATTCATAGATATAAACCCTGAAAACTGTGAAATTAGAATAAACATAACAAGACAAAGTCCAGATATAGCACAAGGAGTAGATATAGGAGGAGCAGGGGATCAGGGAATTATGTTTGGATATGCCTGTGATGAAACAGATGAATATATGCCTTTTGCAATAAGTATGGCACATAAATTATCTAAGAAATTAACAGAAGTAAGAAAAAATGGAATACTACCATATCTTGGATCAGATGGAAAAACACAAGTAACGGTTGAATATAGAGGAGATGAACCTTATAAAATAGATACTATCTTAATATCAAATCAACATGCTCCAGAAATCGAAATAAATGCCATTAGAGACGACATAATACAAAAAGTAATAAAAGAGGTCATATCTAAAAAATATTTAGACAAAAGTACAAAATATTACATTAATCCAACAGGTAAATTTATAATAGGTGGTCCTCTAAGTGATACAGGACTAACAGGCAGAAAAATAATAGTAGATACATATGGAGGTTATGCTCACCATGGAGGAGGAGCGTTTTCTGGAAAAGATGCAACAAAAGTAGATAGATCTGCAGCATATATGATGAGATTTATTGCAAAAAACATTGTAGCAAATGGTTATGCAAAAAAATGTGAAATACAAGTATCTTATGGAATAGGAATTGCAGAACCAATATCTATTTATATAAATACATTTGGGACGAACACTGTATCAGAGGAAGAAATAATAGACAAGATAAAGTCAAGATTTGATTTAACTCCTAAAGGAATTATTGATTATTTAGGATTAAGAGAACCTATATATACAAAAACAACAAATTATGGACACTTTGGAAAAAGTAAATTGCCTTGGGAAAAAATAATAAAATTATAATAGCAAGTTATAGAGACGCCTTTGGGCGTCTGTTTCATCATTTTATTATTATTTTTTTTAAAGTGTAAATAAAGGTTAGAAATTAAGCCTTTTATTTTTAATTAGTTTATAGTAAAATAATATAGAATTAATATAAATGCTAAAAATTATGAATACACTAATACAAGGAGGTAGTATATGTTAAAGAGAATTGAAACAAGAGCTATAAACGTAGGTGAAGTACAGATAGGAGGACAGGAAAAAATAGTCATACAATCAATGACAAACACTAAAACAAAAGATGTAGAATCAACTGTAAAGCAAATATTAGAATTAGAAAAAGTAGGTTGTGAAATAATAAGAGTAGCATGCTTAGACCTAGAAGATGCAAAAGCAATAAAAGAAATAAAAAAACTTATTCATATACCAATAGTATCAGACATTCACTTTGATTATAAAATAGCGTTGCAAGCAATAGAAAGTGGAGTTGATAAAGTAAGAATAAATCCAGGAAACATAGGAGACAGGGATAAAGTAAAACAAGTTGTAGAAGCTTGTAAGAAAAGAAATATTCCAATCAGAATAGGAGTTAATTCTGGTTCTTTAGAAAAAGATTTATTAGAAAAATATGGAGGGAAACCTACAGCAAAAGCGATGGTAGAAAGTGCAAAAAGACATATTGATATTTTAGAGGAATTGGAATTTTATGATATAGCTCTATCTCTAAAGGCTTCAAACCTAGACCTATGTATAGAAGCATATAAGGAAGCAAGCAATAACTTTAAATATCCATTACACTTAGGAATTACAGAAGCGGGAACAGCGTTTAGTGGAACTATAAAATCAAGCATAGGATTAGGAATAATGTTAAGAAAAGGCATAGGAGATACAATAAGAGTATCATTATCAGACAATCCAATAGAAGAGATAAAAGTAGCAAAAGAAATATTAAAAGACTGTAATCTATATAAAAAATCCCCAACATTAGTATCGTGCCCAACATGTGGGAGAACTCAAATAGATTTAATACCAATAGCCAAGGAAATAGAAGAATTTTTACAAACTATTGAAAAAGATATAACAGTTGCAGTAATGGGGTGTGCAGTAAATGGACCAGGTGAAGCAAGAGAAGCAGATATAGGAATTGCAGGTGGAATAGAAGAAGGAGTACTTTTTAAAAAGGGAAAAGTTGTAAAAAAAGTAAAACAACAAGAAATTGTAGATGTATTAAAAGAAGAAATTCTACAATATGTATATTAGATTTTGTATAAAAGATTGACAAAGATATAATTTTATATATATAATAAAAAGAAAATATGAAAAATGCATTTATAAAAAGGAGAGATAAAAATATGAATATTAAGGTAACAGGAAAAGATGTAAAAGTAACAGATGCAATAAAAGAGTATGCAGAAAGAAAACTAGACCGAATTGAAAAATATTTTGAAGGAGAAGAGATAGGTGCAATGGTCACAGTAAAAGCAGAAAAAAACATACAAGTAGCAGAATTACAAGTGAATACAAAATTTGATATGTTTAGGGCTGTAACAGAGCATGCAGACCTTTATGCGGCAATAGATAAAGATATAGATATATTAGAAGGACAAATCAGAAAATATAAAACTAAAAAAGATAAAATGAATAGAGACAACTCTTTAAAAGTTAAAGAATCTTTATTTATAGAAGAAGCAAAACCTGTTGAAGACGAAATTTTAAAAACGTTATATTATGAAATAAAACCAATGGCACCAGAAGATGCAAAACTAAAATTACAAGAAAAACCAGGAAATAATTTTTACACATTTATAAATATAGATACAGGAAAAGTAAATGTAATTTTTAAATTAAAAGATAATAAGAATTATGGTTTAGTAGAACCACAAAACTAGAAAATGGTCGTTCTATTGCTTTGTTTACGGTTTAGTCTTTTCCATTGAACATATACTAGTATATGTAATGGAATTTCTTCATTAAATAACTAGTACTAGAACGATTTTTTTCAAAATTATGTTATATATAAAATCAAGAAGACAAGAAGTAGGGACGCCTTTGAGGCGTCCATTCTTTGAAGAAGAACCCATAATATTGCTCGCAATTTTATGATATAAATATATGTAAAGGAAGAAAAATATGAAAATAGGAATAGATATTGGAGGAAGTCATATTGGTATAGGATTAGTTGAAAGCAATGGCAATATTTTAGCAAAAAAAGAAAAAAACATAAACGCAAGAGACAAAGGAAATATAGAGAAATTTATAGAAGAGACTATAGCAATATCAATAAATGAAATTTTAAAAAACAATAATATTAAAATACAGGACATAGAAATGATAGGAATCGCATGTCCAGGAACATCAAAAGAGGGGGTAATTGTAAAAGCAGAGAATCTTAAAATATATAATTTTCCAATCATAGAGAAATTACAGAAATACTTTTCTGCACCAATGAAATTATCAAATGATGCAAAATGTGCAGGATTGTGTGAAAAGAAATATGGAGCATTAAGGCAATATCAAGATGCAATATTTATATGTTTAGGTACAGGAATTGGAGGAGCAGTTTTTATGGATGGAAAAATGTTAAAACCAAAAAAGTACCTTGGCATGGAATTAGGGCATATGACAATAAAAAAAGATGGAGTAGAATGTAGCTGTGGCAGAAAACGGTTGTTTTGAAGTATATGCATCAATGAAAAAACTAAGAGAAAAGATAGCCAAAAGGTTAAATTTATCAAAAGAATTAAATGGACAAATAATATTTGAGTTCGCAAAAAGAAACACAGAAAAAATTGACGACATATTAGAAGAGTTTGCAGTAAATTTAGTAGAAGGCATAATAAACCTAGTAAATATATTCGAGCCAGAAATAATATGTATTGGAGGAAGCTATGTATATCATACAGATATATTAGATGAAAAAGTAAAAAAAGCACTAAAAAAGGCAAAAACATATAATAAAGAAATACCGCAAATAATAACAGCACAATTCGAAAATAGTTCAGGAATAATAGGAGCAACACTATTGTAAAGTATGCAAAGAATAAAGCGAATATTAGTGAAACATTATAAAGTATAAAAAGGGAAAGTAATTTTAATATGCTATAATATCTTGCATTTATTATGTCTAATGTATACAATTTTTCTAGTTCAATAACAACAGAATTATACAGTAGCAACATGAAGCAAAATGCAGAAAATATTGATTTATAATTATTAATATGTTAAAATGAAACAAAAAGAAGAGGAAAGATAAAAGTGAAAGAACAAAAATATATATTAAAAAAAGTAGAATCATTTGAACCAAAGCACATATTTGAATGTGGGCAATGCTTTAGATGGAATATAGAAGAAGATAATTCATATACAGGTATATTTGGTAACAATGTTTTAAATGTAAAAAAAGAAGAGAAAGATATTATATTTAAAGGAATATGTGATGGTAACATAGACGACATATGCAAAAAATATTTTGATTTAGAAACAGACTATGAAAAAATAAAAAATCAATTAGCCAGTATAGATGAATATTTAGAAAATAGTATCAATTATGGTAAAGGAATTAGAATTTTAAAACAAGATTTATGGGAAACAATTATATCCTTTGAGATTTCTGCAAATAATAATATTCCTAGAATAAAAGGAATAATAGATAGAATCTGCAAAAAATATGGAAATGAAATCAAATGGAATGAAAAGATATATTATACATTTCCAAGTATACAACAATTAAGTAAAGCTAGCATAGAAGAATTGAGACAGTTAGGTTTAGGATTCAGAGATAAAAGAATATATGATACAACACAGATATTCTTAAAGCAAGAAATGACTTTACAAGAATTAGAAGAAGAAAAAAATACAGAAAAAGCTAAAGAAAAGTTATTAAAATTACCAGGAGTTGGACCAAAAGTTGCAGACTGTATATTATTATTCTCTTTAAAGAAATATGAAGTATTTCCAATAGATGTGTGGGTAAGAAGAGTCATGAATGAATTATATATACATCAAGAAGATGAAGAAAAAGTATCAAAGAAACAATTGCAAAAGTTAGCAAAAGATAAATACTCAAATTTAGCTGGACTAGCGCAACAATATCTATTTTATTGGAAAAGAGAAGCATAAAAACAGAAAAGAATCATGTTTTATACAAAATGGAAATAAAATCTCTGGTAAAAAGAATAACAGCAAAAATGAAAAACTATTTAACATATTGTATTTACAATAATGTATTAATTAATCATAGAAAGAAGTTTATTTGCAGCACTTGAAAGGTATTTAGGATTATAAATTACACCTATATTATTTATAGACGAAATATCGTTAACGTTTATAAGATAAAGTAGGTTATTGTCTAATTCATATAGTATAGTTTCTTTTAATGAATATCCAATTCCAAGCCCTAATTTTGCCAAAAAAAGAATAGGTGCATGATAAGTAAAATCCATAATAGGTTCTAATTTAATATTTTGTTTTTTAAAATCATTATCTAAAATTCTTCTTTCATAACTATTCTGATTTAATAATAATAGTGGATAATGAGATAATTCTTCTAACGAAACATTATCTTTTAAAGCTAAATGTTTATAATTCTCATTACAGAAAAAGCAATGCTCAATTTTAGAGACCTCTTTAACAGTAAAATTACGAAAAGAAATATCTTCTCCAAATTTACGTATTACCATATCTAAATCATGATTTTCTAACATTTTAATTAAATCAGAAGATGGTTTACTAACAACATGAATTTTTATACCTGGAAATTTTAAATGATATTCAGATATATAAGGAAATAAACCAACTTGAAATATACTAGGATTACATCCGAATATATAAATCTCCTGTTATCAAATCTTTATCTTCTGTAAAGATTTTTTCTCCAAGTAATAAAGTATTATAGCAATCACTTACAGCATTATATAACTTTTCTGCCTCTGGAGTTAACTCAACTCCCTTTGAAGTACGATAGAATAAAGGACCACCAAGAGTTGTCTCTAAAGTTTTTATACTATAACTAATAGCTGGCTGAGAAACATATAAAAGCTCAGCAGCTTTTGAGATGCTTTTAGTCTGTGCAACTGTATAAAAAATTTTATAAAGATTAAGGTCAAAATTATGATTAATAATATCCATATATAAACCACCTTTATAGTAAATATAAAATACATATATTTTACTTATGCTTTTAAAGGAATTATAATATAAATATATTAAAAATGCAATAAGATATAAGAGATATTAAATATTGCAAAACTGGAGGTAAGTATGAATAGTTTATTAGGAGATTTAATAGAGAAAGAATTAGAAGATAATGCTATTTTTAAGGAAATATTCAATAGATTTGAAATTCCTAAATTGGCAAATTTAGATATAGAACAAAATTTAGTATATAAATCAAATGAATATATGGGATATTACAAAAAAGAAATTTACTATGATTTAAAATCTAAAAACACTGAAATAAGTGATAATGGTACTTTAAAATTAACTTTTACATCAAGTGAAAAGAAATTTGATATAGAAAAAGCCATGCATTTAATAAAAACAGATGAAATACATAGTGTAAGCTTAACTTTCATGATATATAATAAAGGTAATGATTGGGACACAATAAGATATAATTATACATTGTGGAAGAATAAGGTATAAATAATTATGTTTAGAGTATTTTATGAAATTTCAAATCAAGGAAAAAGAGGAACAAAAATATGAATGTCAGAGTATAAATAATAAGAATGATAGAGAAATTTAGAGAACAAAAAGGAATTTCAGAACTTTCAAGAGATATAATGATGGAATTAATAGATTGTATATATGTAAAAGAAAATGGAGATAT
>CAOKRJ010000057.1 GCA_948471115.1 uncultured Clostridium sp. | reverse complement strand
CCTTGTCTTTAACAATAATTATTCCATAATTATTGCTTTAAAAGGACAAACCTTATCTTTTCCTAGCAAAATTTGCCAATAAATTGTCAAATTTTTCACGGGTTTGCCTTGTCTTTAACAATAATTATTCCATAATTATTGCTTTAAAAGGACAAACCTTAGCACAAACCCCGCAGCCCTTACAATAATCGTAGTTGAAGTTACCTCTTTTTTGGTCTTTTCCTACTGGAATTGCGTCGTCTGGGCAGACGGGGAAACAAAGACCACATTGTTTACAATTTTCTGCAATATATTTTGGCATAATTGAACGCCAATCACCAGTTTTAAATTTAGTAGAATTTCCTGCTTCATATATATTTCCACCAATAGTTAAATCTTCTACTGGAGTATTTTTGTCTATCATTTTTTCACATCCTTTCATCTAAATTTTTTTAACTTTCTTTAAAGCCATTTCTAGTGCCTTCATATTTCCCTCAATAACTTCAGGCTTTTTTGCAAATTTATGTTTAAAAGATCCTTGCATATCATTTAAGAAATCCTCATCACTCATAATACCTGTGACATGGACAATTGCAGCAAGCATAGGAGTATTTGGAAAATATTTTCCAAGTGTTAATAAGGAAATTTCTCTAGCATCAATTGTATAAATTTCACCTTTGTAACCTTTTAAAGAATTTTTAATGTAATCAGCACTTTTGGTCGTATTTATTACTATAGCACCATCTTCCTTTAAACCTGATGTAACATCAACTGATTCAAGAAGAGAATCATCAACAATTACAACGTAATCAGGTTCATAAACATTACTGTGAATTGTAATAGGTTTTATGCTAATACGATTGTAAGCAGTAATAGGTGCACCCATTCTCTCAGGTCCGTATTCTGGAAAACCTTGGATATATTTTCCAGTATTAAAAGCAGCATCTGCAAGTAAAAGTGAAGCTGTTTTAGCACCTTGACCACCACGACCATGCCATCTAATTTCTATTAAATCTTTCATATAGAAAGTTTACCTCCTTTTTATAAATATTTGCAAATACAGTATATTATTAAAATTTTTGAATGTCAAGAAATTTAACGATATACTGACTAGTTTGTGCAAACGCCATTCTCTAGTATCTAGCTATTGACTTTTTCTGGAAATTACGATATGATAATATACAATAATTGCTACGGAAATAATAGATAAATGTAATATAATATATGACTTATTATAAGGAAGGAATGATATTAAACATGGGAGAAGTTATAGTAATAACATCAGGAAAAGGTGGAGTAGGAAAAACAACAACAACTGCGAATTTAGGTGCATCTTTAGCAATAGAAGGAAAAAAGGTTGCATTAGTAGACACTGACATTGGATTAAGGAACTTAGATGTTGTAATGGGACTAGAAAATAGAATTGTATATGATATTGTTGATGTTGTTGAAGAAAGATGTAAAATGAGACAAGCACTTATAAAAGACAAAAGATTTGAAGAGTTATTTTTACTTCCAGCAGCACAGACAAGAGATAAGAGTGCAATAAATGAAAAGCAAATGAAAGACTTAACTAAAAAGTTAAAGGAAGAATTTGATTACATATTAATAGATTGTCCTGCGGGAATAGAGCAAGGATTTAAAAATGCAATAGCAGGTGCAGATAGAGCAATAGTAGTTACTACAGCAGAAATATCATCAATAAGAGATGCAGATAGAATTATAGGATTACTTGAATCATCAGATATTAAAAATCCTGAGCTAGTAATAAATAGATTAAGACCTAATATGGTAAAAAAAGGTGAAATGATGGATGTAGAGGACATAGTTGACTTATTATCTATTGATCTTACAGGAGTTGTACCAGATGATGAATACATAATAACTCAAACAAATAAAGGAGAACCAGTAGTATCAAATAAAAAAGCACCATCAGGAAAAGCATATAGAGAAATTGCGAAAAGAATTTTAGGTGAAAACATAGAAGTAAGTATACCAGGAAGAGAGAAAGGTATTTTCGAAAAATTAAAAAATTTATTTAGAAAAAAATAGATATATAATACATAAAATAAAGTAAAGGTGGAATTGTGCATGTTTGAAAGTATTATAGCCTTCTTTAAAAATACAAAAAAATCAGAGAAGAATACAAACAGCTCGAAAGATGCAGCAAAAGAAAGACTACATTTAGTCTTAATGCAAGATAGAGCAAATGTATCAGCTGATTTCCTTGATTTAATGAGGCAGGAAATAATAGATGTAATAAAAAAATATATAGAAATAGATGAAAAAGAAATAGATGTAAGACTTACAAATAAACAGAATACAGATGGAACAACAGGAGCACCAGCATTATATGCCAACATTCCAATAGTTAATATAAAACAAGAGGCAAAAATAATAGAAAAACAAGAACAAACAAAGGGTGGGAAAGTAGTTAAAGAAGTAAAACAAATAATTGAAGAAAATAAAGAAGAAGGTAAACAAAAGGAAGAAAAAGAAGAAAATAAGCAGGAAACTAAAACAATAGAAAATAAGGAGAAGAAATCAAAAGAGAAAACTCAAAAATAAAATTCGAATAAAGAGAGATAAATAGATGAAGAGAAAGTTTATAAAAAACATTGAATGGAGCATATTAATATGCTGTTTAATATTATTAATAATAGGCATGGTAGCTTTATATTCTGCAACACAAGAAGGAGGAAATTCAGATTTAAAAAAGCAAATAGTCTGGGTTATAATTAGTATACCTATTATGATAGGAGTTATTATAATAGACTATAACACAATAGCTAAAATATCACCGATATTATATGTATTATTTATTATAGCTTTGATAGGTGTACTATTTACTGAACCAATAAATGGAGCAACAAGTTGGTTTCAAATAAGTGAATGGGCAACAATCCAACCAAGCGAATTTGCTAAGATAGTATTTATAATATTTTTTTCATATATCATGGTTAAATTACAAAATGGAGATAAAAGGGAAACAAATAGATTTTGGAAATTACTAATATCAGTAGTAATTTTAGCAATCCCAGTAGGACTAATACTATTACAGCCAGACTATGGTACATTAATGGCATTTTTAGTTTCATATATATTTATGATATTTGTAGCTGGTGTTGACAAAAAGCTTATAATAATTGCAAGTATTGTAGTAGTAGTATCAGTACCATTAGCATATTTATATGTATTACCAGAACATGCAAAAACGAGAATAGATGTGTTCTTAAATCCAGATTTAGACCCAAGAGGATCAGGCTATAATGTTATTCAATCAAAACTAGCGATAGGCTCAGGAAAACTATTAGGAATGGGATTACTAAAAGGAAATCAAACACAATTAGGATATTTATATCCTAAAACAACAGACTTTATATTTTCTGTAATTGGAGAAGAAATGGGATTTGTAATAGCGGTGTTAGTAATAATAACATATACAATGCTACTAACAAAATCGATATATGTAGCAAAGACAGCAAAAGATGACTTAGGCTCATATATAGCAATAGGAATAACAGGAATATTTGCATTCCATATGTTAGAAAACATAGGAATGACAATGGGATTATTGCCAATAACAGGTGTACCATTACCATTTGTAAGTTATGGAGGGAGTTCTTTAATAACAAATTTCATATGTATAGGAATGTTATTAAACATCAGTGCTAGAAGGCAAAAGGCTATATTTATGGATTAACAGAATGACATATTATGAAAAGGGAGGGGCACAGTGCACTGTGTCCTATTAAAAATATAAAAAGGAGGATTATATGTCATATTTACACAAACTAAAAATAGGAAATGTAGAGTTAGAAAATAATATAATATTAGCACCAATGGCAGGAATAACAGACTTACCATTTAGAATAATGTGTAAAAGATATAATCCAGGATTAGTATGCACAGAAATGGTAAGTGCAAAAGCACTATATTATAATGATGAGAAAACAAAGCTTTTATTAAATACAAAATATGAAAAAAGACCAATATCAATGCAACTATTTGGAAGCGATATAGAATCAATGAAAATTGCAACGAGATATTTAAATGATATAGCAGATATAATAGATATAAACATGGGATGTCCAGCACCAAAAGTAGTAAAGAATGGAGATGGAAGCAAACTATTATTAGACTTAAAACTTGCTAAAGAAATAGTATCTGTTGTAGTAGAAGAATCAAAACATCCTGTCACTGTAAAATTCAGAAAAGGCTGGGATGAAAATACAATAGTAGCAGAAGAAGCTGCAAAGATATTTGAAGAGGCAGGAGCATCAGCAATTACTATTCATGGTAGGACAAGGGCGCAATATTATTCAGGCAATACTGATTTAGAAATAATAAAAAGAGTTAAAGAATCAGTAAATATTCCAGTAATAGGAAATGGAGATATAACAGATGGAGCAAGTGCCTTAAAAATGTTTAAATATACAGGGGTAGACGGAATTATGATAGGGAGAGCAAGTATAGGCAATCCATATATATTTAAAAAAATCCAAGACTTTTTAAATGGACAAAATCTACAAACTGTTACAAATAAAGAAAAACTAGAGACAATATTAGAACATATAAAATTAGAAATAGAAATAAAAGGAGAAAATATAGGAATTAAAGAAATGAGAAAACATTTATCTGCATACATTAAAGGTTTACCTAAAAGTGCAGAGGCAAGAGAGAAAATAAATAAAATTGAAAACAGAGACGAATTAGAAAAATATATAAAAGAATATTTTGAGAATTTATTATTCGTTATATAAAAATGGCTCCTGAGAACAGAAGCTATTTTTTAAATCCATGCACCAAAATTACCAAGTGAACATATTAAATCGTAGAGATTTAATATCGAAAAATTGTGTTAAAGTAAATAGCAGAATATTATATAACACGATTTTTGAAAAATCAGGAGGTAATATCAATGAAAAACAAAAAAATTATATTTATTTGTATATTTATTATTAGTTTAATAATAATAATTTCTTTTTTTAATTATAAAAAACAAAATTCAGGAAACAATATAAGTAAATCAATTATAGATTACAAACAAAATATTTTAAATATTAGTTCATATGAAGCAACAATAACAGTAGAAACAATTAGTAACAAAAATACAAATAAATATATATTAAAACAATGGTATAACAGTCCAAATACTTTTAGACAAGAAGTTCAAGCTCCAGAAAACATAAAAGGACTTATAACAATATATGATGGTTCAAATTTAGAAATAAAAAATACAAACTTAAATCTATCAAAAATATATAAAGATTATAATTGTTTATCAAACAATATATTAAGTCTAAATAGTTTTATAGAAGAATTAAAGGATAATAATTCAGAATGTGTAGAATCAGAAAATGAAATAATATTAGAGGTAACACCTAAAAATAAATATGCTTGGTATAAAAGACTTAGTATAAGCAAAACAACAGGAAAGCCAACTAAAATGGAAATAATGAATGAGAACAAAAATAAGTTGGTTTACATATTATATAATGAAATAACAATTAATAATACAATTAAATAATAATAATGTAAGAAAAAATTATACTTTACTATCAAATAAAACAACTAATATTAAAATATCAGAACAAACCGTAAAAAATTTACTGAGTAAATTTCATGCGGACTAATATTATAGAAACTGAAAAACTCTATAATATTAAAAATACTAAACTAAAATGTAATATCAGGAGTGAGAAATAATGATAGTTAAAAGAGGAGATATGTTTTACGCAGATTTAAGTCCAGTTATAGGTTCAGAGCAAGGTGGAGTTAGACCAGTACTAATAATACAAAATGATACAGGAAATAAATATAGTCCAACAGTAATAGCAGCAGCAATTACATCACAAATCGGAAAAAACAAATTACCAACACATATAGAAATAAGTTCTCGGGAACAGTGGATTAAAAGCAGATTCAGTGATATTAACAGAGCAAATTAGAACAATAGATAAAAGTAGATTAAAAGAAAAAATAGGACATATAGATGATAGTAATGTAATAAATAGAATAAACAATGCCTTAGGAGTGAGCTTTGGATTAGAATAGAATTTTAACATTTGTGGATGGAAGAATTAATTTCCGTCCACAAATATTTATATAAGATGAGTGGTAAATACAATTTTTTCTCAAAAAATTTTAGCATTTCAATTTCTTTATAATTTTAATTTCTTTGTACAAATTATCAATTAATTCTAGTTTTAAATCTATAGCCTTTCTATAATCCTCTAAAACATCTTTATAATTATCAAAATTCTCATTATGAGCAAACAGTATTTTCATGCCATTTTCATAAAACTCTTTAGATTTTTGAGATTTCTTTTTATTTCTTTGTATATCAAACTCAGAGATTTGAATAAGTCTACTCAATTCAGTTTTTAAATGACTGACATATTCTTTTGTAGAAGATATTTCATATAAAGTATCATCTATTACAACTTTAAATAAACAACGCAAGACTTTCCTATTAACTTTACCACGATTTGAATTAGACAAAGCATCTAAAGCTATAATTTTAGAAGGAGGGGTAGCTTCTTTTATCAAATCTTTCAAAGTAGATGAAATATTAACATGTGTCGTATAATGCCTTTTAGTAACTAAGGCATCATAAACATCTGCTACATGTATAATTTGTGACGCATAAGGAATTTCTTTTCCTGAAACTGCATTTGGGTACCCAGAGCCATCTAGACATTCATGATGATATAAAGCACCTTCTGCAAATGTTTTAAGTTTTGGATCTTTCATACATAAATTATAACCGAAAACAGTATGATTTTTTATTATTTCATATTCTTCATCAGTTAACTTTCCATCTTTAAACAAAATATTTCGAGGTATAAAAATTTTCCCTATATCATGCAAATATGCACACATAGTAGCATATAAAATAAAATCCCTTTTACAACCAAGATATTCACAAATTCGACAAGTCAAATTTGCTACATTCTCACAATGTATTTTAGTAAGATGATCTAAGTTATCAAGCAGAGCTAATTGATAACGCATAGTTTGATTAAGACTATAATTAGAAATATTCATTGGACTATAAAAATCAAATTTAAAATTCGTTACCATCTTTAGTATCATTCCTTTCAGCACATTAAATAAGCTAAAAATATAATATCATCAAAATACAAAAAAATCAATAGGATTAAAAAGGAATGCAAATAACAAAAAAATATTGCAAAATATATTAAAATGTAATATACTAATGTAGTAACAATGTTATATAAAAAGGGAGGAAATAAAATGTTTTGCGAAAAATGTGGAACACAATTACCTGATGAAGCAAAATTTTGTACTAATTGTGGTAAACATATTTTAGATTCGAATAATGAACTAAAACAAACTAAAAAAATAGTAGATAATGAAATACAGTTGAAAGTAAAACCAACTTATAGTTTTGGATATATGGCATTACCATCATTATTAATTTATATTTTTATAATTGCAATAACATTACTGATATTTGGAAGTATAGAGTTTTTTACTGGTTTAGTAATTACATTTATAAGCATTATAATATTTGGAAGTATTTGGGGAATACAAGTAGCAATTAATAAAAAACAATATAAAAACTATACATATGATTTTTATAAAACAAAAGTAATTTATAAGGATAGTTTTTTAAATGTTTCTGAAAAAGAAGTAAAATACAAATATATAAGAGAAGTAACAATGCGTCAAACATTTATTCAAAGATACTTTAATCTTGGGAATATTGTATTATATACTAATGCAGAAACAGGTTTTGGAAATGGCATTTTTATAAAAAATATACAAAATGTACAAGAAATTTATAAACAAATAAAAGAAATAACTAATGTATAAAAGGAGTGACTATTATGTTTTGTAAAAATTGTGGAGCAGAGATGAGCGACACGGCTAAATTTTGCCCAGAATGTGGAACAGAAAAATCAGGAGAACAAGAAATAAAAAAAGAAATAGTGGAAGACAAACAAATAAAATTTCAAGTGAAACCTAAATTTAACATACCATATAAAATGTTAAGTATTGTGGGAAGAGCGATATTATATATGATATTAATATGTTTTTGGATTACAGATTTATATGAATTATGGGCTCTATACCCTGTAACTTTTTTAATAACACTTGGGATTATGCTATTGTATATTGTCATAAAAATGGCATTTGAAAAAATGCAATATGATGACTTAGAATATAATTTTTATGCTACTAAAGTAGAATACAAAGATGGATTCTTAAATAAAGAAGAAAAAGAGCTAAAATACAAATATGTAAGAGAAGTAACAATGAATCAAAACATATTTGAAAGATTATTTAATATAGGAACAATTAGAGTATTTACAAATGCATCTAGTGGAGGTTACCCTACTAGAAGATACAACAATATGTATGGAAAGAATGGAATATATATACACTGTGTCGAAAATGTAAAAGAACAATATGAAACAATAAAAGGAATTATTGATGAAGGTACACCACAAGAGTAGAATATAAAATTCAGTAATATCAATGGTTATCTTAAAAGTATATAATAGGAAAGTATTGAAATTATTTCAGCAATACTTTCTTTTTTCTATATATAATAGAAAAGTTCATATATTTTTAGGAACATATTGTTGAAGATATTAAATGTTTATTATATAATAATAAAAAACTAGAAAGGATGATAGAGATAATGAGAATCTTATCAGTGGGAGATTTAATAGGAGAAAGTGGTCTAAACAAAGCAAATGAAATTGTATTAGAGCTAAAGGAAAAGGAAAATATAGATTTTATAATTGTTAATGGTGAAAATGTTGCAGAAGGAATGGGTATTACATTTAAACATTTTAATCGCATTTTATCTATGGGTGCCAATGTAGTTACTATGGGAAATCATACATGGGCCAAAAAAGATATATTTAATTTTATTGACCATGAAAAAATAATAAGACCAGCAAATTATCCAGAAGGTGTACCTGGAAAAGGATATATCATATCTAATTGTAAAAATAAAAAAATATGTGTTGTTAATTTAATGGGAAGAACAGAAATGGGAATTTTAACTGAAAATCCTTTTATAATAGGAAAAAGATTAATAGAAAATCTAAAAAGAGAAGTAGATATTATAATAGTAGATTTTCATGCAGAGGCATCTGCTGAAAAAGTTGCAATGGGAAATTACTTAGATGGAATTGCAACAATAGTTTATGGAACTCATACACATGTTCAGACAGCTGATGATAGGATATTGCCAAATGGAACAGCATATTTAACAGATATAGGTATGACTGGACCTAAAAATTCTGTAATTGGAATGAATATAGAAGCTTCACTTAAAAGATTTGTAACGTCTCTTCCAGAGAGATATAAAATAGCAGATGGAGATTGTATATTTAATGGGTGCATTTTTGACATAAATGACGAAACTTGTCAGGTTGATAGAATTAATAGACTATATTTGTAGAAAAAGCGTGAAAGTTATATAAAAAGGAAGATGAGAATCCCAAGAAATTTTAGAAAAATATAGACAATGAGCATTAAAAGTATTATAAATATATTTGTCAGGTGCAAGGAATTTAATTCCTCTGTATGACAATCGGTCAAAACTACATAGTAAATTTTGACGATTATAAAAAAAGAAATAAAAATTAAATTAAAGGAGGCACAAACAATGGAAGTTTTAAAAATCTCATCAAAATCAAATCCAAATTCAGTAGCAGGAGCAATTGC
>CAOKRJ010000056.1 GCA_948471115.1 uncultured Clostridium sp. | reverse complement strand
TATTTCTTACTATTAACGGCTCTATAACTCCGTATTCTTTTATACTTTCAATTAAGTATTTCATATCTTCATTGTCTTTTACTTGGTATGGGTTATCTTTAAATTCGTGTAATTCATTTATATTTACAATTTTTTCACTCATTTTATATCACTTCCTTATTTTTATATTTTGTTTTCGTTTGTTGCAATTCTTCATTTCTTGTTTGTTTTTCTATTCTTATTACTTCTTTGATTTTTGGATCATCTTCGATAATTTGATTAGCAACCTTCCCTTTTCATTTTCCTTACTTCTCGTTTCATTTCTGGCGATAATGTTTGTCTACATTGTTGCCCTTTTGGATATAATCCTAACAAATGAAATAGCAATAAAAAAAGAGCTTCAAGCCCTGTAATTTTACTTATATCTTTGAATTTCCATTAACATATATACTTTATTTTTCTTATATGTCTTTGTAGGTTTTATAAATTTATAATACTGTTCTTGCACATAATAAGGGTTATTGAATACTCTATCTGCAATATTCTTAGGTGTATATTTTTCTCCTAATTTGTACATTCTTGTTGCTTTTTTATCATTTATTGAACGTATTGTTGAATATTTTCTGTTATAATCATCATTTATGATATACCCTTTTTTATACATCATTTTCTTAAACTGTGCATAATTTACGCATATTTTTACTGTTTCATCAATAGTTTCTCTCATTAAATTATACTTTGTTGGCTCTCCTCTTTTTTCTGCAAAATATATATTTCTTGGGGTTCTTCCTTTTGGATTCTTAATAACTGTTAGATTATTTTCGCTACACAATTCATCTGATAAACCTCTAAAACGATAATATGCACCTTTGTTACAATTAAACTTTTTCCCTGTAAGCATATTAACAGAACATACTACGAAATGATTATGATATGTGCCTGTATTAAAATGTGTTGCAACTAATACTTGGTGTTCTGCCCACATTTTCCTTGCAAGTTGTATCCCTATTTTATGAGCAAGTTCTGAAGAAACCTCGCCTGTTTTGAAACTTTGGTATGCGTGATATGCAATATTTCCTGTGCATTTTCCAAACTTTTCTTGCGTCATTTTCATTTCTTCAAAAGCTGTTTCTCTATTACAATTTACTCCTGTTACATATAAAGTTTGCTCATCTTTATCAATAGTTTTGTCATTATTTTCTGCATACTTTAATACTTGTTTTAAATCATTAAATTTTGTTTTTTCTGGGTTACTTGCATAATCAACTACTCGTGATAAACTGTCTTTTACTGCCCATATTTTAGTTGTTGCCAATATCATCACCACCATTATTTTTTGAATTATAAAGTTCTAAAAATTTCTTTTCAACTACATCTAAACATTTTATTATTGTTTCTTTTTCTACCTTATAAATGTTATCTTTTATTTTGCAAATATCTAAATAAATTTTATAAAACTCTTTATCTGGAACAGAATATATTTCTTGTTTTAGTCCAACTTTTCTTAAATAAGATGATAAACTTAAACCACCTTTTTAGCATTTCTTTGCAATTTTTTCTTTTCATTTTCACTAACTCTTACGTGTAAATCTACAATTTTTTCTTTCAAAAATTTTCACTTCCTTTCTCATTTTTTGACAGGGGTTATAGGGGATTTTTCCCCTTTCAACGTAGTTGTCGGTTTCGGGTGCGACACAAAACCTATGCTCGCTACTTTTAGTTATACACATATTCATTGTAAACTATTTCTTCTGCTCGGTTGTGTATATTATTCATTCTAGCAACCCATTCTAATTGATTTTGTATTTTTAATTCTTCTGTAACATTTTCTTTTTTAGCTAGTTTTGTTATTATGCTTTCTAAAAGTTTTTTGCACTTTTCATCTATTGAATGTAAATAATTGTTTAGCTTTCCGTCTAGCAATAAGTCTGTATATAATATCTTCTTATTCTCTTTTATATATCTTAAATGTTCCCTTCCATATCTGCCAATATTAAAATTTGTATCTTTTGGTATTGATAAATTAGGATAATAATAGTCTCCTTTTAGTGTGTAAGTTATTCCAGTTCTTTCATTAACATATTCATTTTTTAGTTCCATAATTCATTACCTACCTTTCAATATTGATTTTAATTTAATATAAGGATTTATACAAATGTGTAAAAAAAGAACGAACTGCATTATAACAATTCGTTCTTTTTTAATAATTATTTAATCTTCTTCAAACCTTTAGTATATCTAGGTTTTGCTGATTTGTTTCTAACATTAGGGTTACACGGGGGTAAAGTCTCCTGGATGTGAAAATAGCACTATCCACTTTCCTCTATAATCTGCAAATTTTATTGATCCCTGTGTAGTTTCTGCTTCAAAGTCTGGTGCAAATTGTCCTATTCTGACATTTCCATTCATCATAATTTCATAATCCATAAAATTTTTTCCTTTCTATGTATAAATCTAGTGTACTATATGTACACTAGATTTCATTATTTTTTGTATATAATATGATGAATTTTTTATTGTGTTACTATTATTTTGATTATATCCCAATAATTATTAAATTTTTCTTTTATTTCTTCGTCTACTTTTTTACCTAACCTTTTTGCAAATTATTCTTCTAGAATAATTTTGCAGGATCAGAGCGATATCTCAGTTTGACATAACTGCCTAAAAGCATTATTGCTTCTATTTTTCAAGATCATTGGGATTCTACTTATCTTTCTAATAAACAGATTATTGATAAATATCGTCCTAATGCTAATAAAGAAATTCATAAAATTATCGATTGTTTTAATAAAAATTTAGGTTGTTCTGTTTTTGAATGTCCTGCTTGTCATGATATTATTTTTGTTGGTCATACTTGTAAATCTAGATTTTGTTCTTCTTGTGGTTATAAATATAAAAATGATAGAATTGAAAATATTCTTCAAACTGCTTATAACTGCCAACATAGACAAATTGTTTTTACTATTCCTGAACTACTTAGAAAATATTTTTTCTTCCCTTTTCAAAATAGAATTAATTCGCTTTTTAAAGCTGTTAGAAATACAATTTATTCTATCTTAAATGAATCTTTTAAAAGAAATAAAAAAGGTCTTCTGAAAAAATATACTTCTAAAGTTAAATATTCTCCTGGTTTCTTTGCCTTCCTTCATACTTTTGGTAGAGATTTAAAATGGAATCCTCATATTCATATTCTCATTGCTGAAATTAAATTGGGTAATAATTGTTCTTGCCTTCCTTGGACATTCTTTGATTATGCTGCTCTTTCTTTTCGTTTTCAAAAAATTCTTTTAGACATTCTCTCAAAAGAATTGGGTAAATCCTTTGTTAAAGATAAAAACTTACTCTATCATAAATATCCCAAAGGTTTTTATGTATATGCTGAGCCAAGAAAGTTCCTGATTTTAAATCTGGTGTTGAATATGTTACTAGATACTGTGGCAGAGTCCCTATTAGTGAAAACCGAATTGTTAATTATGATGGCTCTAATGTGACTTTTTCCTATATTGACCATAATGATAATACTTATCATGAAGTTTCTGTCTCTGCTTCTGAGTTTATACTTATTTTTTTAAGACACTTACTTCCTTCTCAATTTAAAATTATTAGATATTATGGTTTCTATAGAATAAAGCATTCTATGCATTCTAAAATGATTCCACTAATTAAACTACATTGCCGTAATTTTAGAAAACAAATTCTTAAATATAAAGCTAGTATTTCTATGGCTTTCCATAGAGACCCTTATAATTGTCCTAGATGTGATACCAAAATGAACTTTCTCCTCTGTATTAAATAAAAGAAAGAGGTTTTTATATGTTTGATTTTAGTTCTTTTCCATTTAAATTAAGTGATAAAACAGTTGCTTACATCTGCACAAAATGTAAATATAAATTTGATGCACCAATTGAAGCAGTTTTAGAATTCGAACAAGAAGATGAATGGAATGGCTTACCTATTTCCACTCCTCCTTATACTATTTGTGCTAAATGCAATTTTAATAAATGTGTTCCAATTGATTATGTATCAAAGAGAGGTTTTCATCATATTTATAAGGATAATTAATATTTTTTATTTACATATTTTCCCAGCTAAATCATAATATTAATTGGGCTTATTTGAGTATACATAATTCTTGACATGTCTCTTTTTGCATAATATTACTTTCCTATTATATAAAAATTAGGTAATTCGCACTTGAATTACCTTCTCTATAACTTGTTATTAGCATTTAATTTTGTGGATTATAAGGTTCTATAGAATTTTGTCCACTAGAACTTGGTATATATTGACTTGTTTCATTCGTTGTATTGTCATAAACCATAATAGTGTCTTTTTCTTCTTTTGCTTCTTCTTCTGATTCCTCCAATGAAAGTTTATTTCCATTTTCATCAACATAAACAGTCTTATAACCATCATAATTTTCTATAATATAGTTTACAAAATTTTCTACCTTTTCCTTTCCAATATAAAAAGTTTTTCCTGTTCCAAGAATATTCGTCATCAAATAACCATCTTCGCTTACTGAAACGTTTATATTTTTATATCCTAATAATGGAATATCTACACTTATACTCATAATAGTAGAATGATGAACTCCATCACTATGTACATTTTCTACAGTTATATCATCAAATAACATTTGCCAAATAATATCATTATTTATATTTGGAAATTCAATACTTTCATAGTGTTTATCGCCTTCACTATCTGTATCACAATAGTCATAGTATATTGTTCCAAAAGAAACTATTTCTTTTAATTTTAAATCTTCTATAAAGTTCCCAAGTGTTGAAGGTCTATAGTTTGCGTTAATAGCTACATAATATTCATTTGTACCTTCATATTGAATAGCAATTATACATTTCTCTTGGAAAGTCTTAACCATATAAAATTCAGCATTATGGGTATAAGTAGCTTTTGTATATTCATCATATCCTGTTAAGACTACATTTCCGATTTTATCGCCTATCATTTCTTCTGATATAGTAGTATTCCTTGTGTTATAATTGTTTCCATTATATTTAACTAATGAAAATTGCTGAGCAATACTTAATTCTTCCCATTTTGGAACTGTTCCAAGTAAATCATGCGTTTTATAATAATCTTCTCTACTCATTACTACTTCTTTTATTATCCAATTATGTTCTTCTGTTTTTTTATCCATTAAAACACCTGTATCCTTGAAAAACAATATGGATTTTTTTGTTTTGTTATATATAATATAATCTGTAAAATAAAATACTACTCCTAGAACAATTATTGTGCATATAATGATACATATAATTTTTAAACATTTTTTCATGAAAATATCTCCCTATAATATTACTATTTATCAAAATAGTATCATAAAAGCAAATAATTATCAACTATATATCTGTTCACATCATAATAAGTATTATTATATTTTATACTAAATTACTCATATATATTCAATTTCTCTTTCTTTACTTTATTATAAAATATATTTTTAGCAAGTTTTATTGTTTCTCTATCATATATCTTTCATATCTTTCGATATTAATCTTTAGATTTATAAATCTTTTTACAATCAACCACTTCTATTTGTTTATATCTACCTAAAAAACATATAAGCTCTACATCTCTTGAACTTAATCTTATTTTCATAATCTTAAACCTCCATTTCTTAATTAAACTAATATACATTATCTTTTTTCTTTTGAACTTGCACCTGTATGTTACCTCTTAACTCCATACAGTATTTTCTTTTGTTTTTAGATTTTTCAATATTTCACGTTATTTTATTTTATCCGCTTCTTTTTCACTAAAAATTAATCCAAACTGATATGTTTTTAGTGGAAAAAACTTGAATTTTATATCCGTTTATTTATAGATTTGGTTTCATTTATGTTCTATGGAAAGTAATAATTATCTTTCCTAGAAGGTAAAAAATAAAGTGCTATTTCTAACACTCTATTCTTTGTAATTTGAGTATTACATTTTTTATATATAATAACACTCTTTTACTTATTAATTTATATAAAATTTTTAAAATATACATTCTATATTATACTAACAAAGGAGTTTCTCTTTCTCTCATATCTTCTGCCTCATGAATACCATCTACTCTCTCAAAAATTGTTAATTCTCTTTCTACCTCATATTCTTTTAAATTTTTATATAACATAGTATTACAAAAATCTTCTTTTCTATATGAACATCTTAATGCTCTTTGTATAATCTCCTTTGATGTGCCATTTCCTGTGTTTTTCCTAGCGATATTTGCTAATAATTCACAAAAGTCATTTCCATTTGTAAGATTTAACAATTCCTCATAGTTTTCCTCTTGTTCATAATAAAATTGTATTTCTTTATAAATATCCTCATTTTCTATAAAGAAGTTATTATGTCTTTTATTTATTATCTCCTTAAAATCTAATATTCCTATTTCATTACAATTATATAAATTATTAATATTTATTTTATTAAAATTAATACCTAATTTTTTTCCCAATTTATCCTTCTTAAAAAGCTAATACATCTTAATTGATTTAAGCAGTGTAATCTTAATTTTTCATAATCCCATTTATTCGAAAAAACATATAATGCTTTTAATCTTTCAGGTAATTGTTTTATAAATTCTATATTATCTTCCTTATTCTTTCTTTGTTCATTTGTAATAATCAATCTTTGTTCTTTTATATAATATATATCCTTTACTATATTTTTATTATTCTGTAACTCCTTTACCGCTTTTAAATTTTTATCTATACCTTTATTTTTTAATCTTTTATATCTTATACTCATATTTAAAAGAAATTCTTCACTCTTATTATAAATTTCACTTTCAGAAAAATTATTTAAAATATATTCTTCAATTGTATATATTTTATCATTTCTTCTATCCAAAACTTTATTGTCATCTATCTTCCTTAAATGATATCTCTCTTCTTGAAGTATATAAAACATTATATCATCTATAAAATCTAAATCCAGTTCACAATCATTTATATATAATTTTTCATCTGTCTTCTTTATTACAATTTTTTGATTTGCTTTTAAATTTGAAAATTCTAATTCCTTAAAGTTAAGACTAATAAAATAATTCATTCCACTAATTCCCTTGCTTATTGCATCAATGGTTCTTAATATAGTAGATTTTCCATAGCCATTTGGTCCTGTTATAATTGTAACATCGTCAATTAAAATTAAATTCATAATTAAATCTTCCAAACAACTCTTTAAATTTGATATTAAACATAAAATCCTCCTATTATTTATAATTTTCATTTATATACTTTTCTACTAGCTTTATTAACTCTTTAGCTGTTTCTATTTGTATTTTGGTTACCTCATCTGTTGGTTTAAATTCATCATCGTAATCACTATCTTCTCTAATCTCTTTTGCTTGGCTTATCTTTTTGCTCATTATTTTTGGAAATATTTCTGTTTTAATATAATGCTGGTTAAAATGTGCAAGTACGTCTTTATGCTTTTTAAAGTCTACTCTTTCTAATGCAAGTACTGCTCTTATTGCATGAAATATAGCATAGTAAGCTCGATTATTTGCATTTAGATATCTATCACTATTATAACTAATTTCTGCATCAGTTAAATCTTCTTTTGCTCGCTCTAATCTATATTTAGCAAATGCTTGTACATTTACTTCTTCACCCATATAAAACTACCCCTTCCTTTTGTACATTCATATAAAATGGAATAACATCTATTCTTTTATTATATTTTTCAATATTTTTAACTAATGGAGAGAAATCAATTTCAAAATTATTGTCATATTCAAGTTCCCAAGCATAATCTACTACTTTAGTTTTGTATTCTTCAATTTCTTTATCTGTTAAATCAGTTAGAATCATAATGTCTATATCAGAACTTTTGTCAAAGTCCCCTCTTGCATATGAACCATAAAGTATTATTTTTTTTAATCTATTGCCTAAAATCTTATTCACTCCTAGTATAAACTCATCTATAATATTACTTATATTTCTTGGTATCTTCTCCATAAAGTTCTTCACCTTCTTTACTTCTCTTTATTATCACATAACTATTATAGCATATATTTCTATTTTTGTAACCTTTTAATTTGATTTCGTATGAGTTTTTTTCGCTGGGGAATTCCCTAGATTTCAATATTTTTAAGCACTAAGTTATAATTTGATTCCAATTCTCTTGATTAAACTATATTCAGTTTACTATATTTTTTATTAAAGCTCAACCTTAATAAGCCAAAATTATTATATTTTTTGACCTCTCTTCTTTTGTGTTTCTTTGATTTCTGCTTTTTTATATATATTCCATCATGTTCACAAAAAATATACTGTGTTTCTTTTTCTCCTTCTATTTTTCCTTCTTCATACAATTATATTTTTTCTTCTTCTATTTCCTTTATTTTCTCTCCTAATTTTAATACTATATTTCTTACTGCTGTATGTGATATCGTGTTGTCTGTATCTTCTGATATTGTTTTGGCTGTTTCTCTATATGATTTCTTTGTTATTTCTCTTGTTACCATTTCTACTATTCCAACTGAATACAGTCCAAAATCATTTATTTCTAACACTTCATCTAAAAGATATATACATTTTGTTTTACCATTTATTACCATTTTATATCTTCTTCTTGCTATTGGTATTTCTCCTAATTTTGTTTTTATCGTTGTTGCCTGAAAATCTTTTGGCTCAAATACCTCTTTATCTCTGTAGTCTAATATTAATTTATCTAACATTCTTAATTCTTCTTGTATTATTTCTCTTCCTAATTTCATCATTTCTTTAAAAGTTTTTTCCTCTAAACTCTTGAAATTAATCTTTTCATTTGATAACATATTCATAAACAAAAGCACCTCTCATATACTTGTTTCTAGTCAAAACAAATTATATACTTAGTGCTTTTGTTTTTCTATATTTTTCTCAAAATTTTCTTTCTATTTATTCCACAGATTATTTAACTCATATTTCATTTATTATGTGGATGTTTTAAGCATTAGGCTATTTTGTTCTCTAATAGATTTCTTAAATAAAAAGCTAATATCTTTTCTATCTCTTCTCCTTCGTCATTAAAATAAACATTTATCTTAAAATCATTTTCCATCCGTTTCCTCCTAATACAATATATTAAAATGATTACGAAAAAAGAAGAGAAATTTTCTTCTCTTCCATAGTATTATTATAAATGTTTAAAGTTTAAAAACAATGAAATCATTTTGAAGTAATTTTGAAATGCAGTTTATATCATATTTCTTCTTATTTTAAGGCAAGAGTCTTATTTAAAAAAAAATGACTCTTGCCTATACTAGTGTTACTTATTACTCACAATATTCAATTTTTACATTAATTTTCCCAATTTTATTAAGAAGTTCTAATTTCTCTGCATCCGAAAGTTCTTTAAAAAGCATTTCGCATCTTTGTACTTTATTTCCAGTAATAAAATCGGTATCAGGTACTATAAGAGTATTTTGTAAATTCTTTAACTTTAAAAAATCTTTCTTATCATTAATACCCCACACTTGATTGTAACTACCATCTCGAAAAAGTTCCTTTTTAAGAGAATAAAATCGCCGATTTTCCTCCTTTAATATTGGGTATAACTGTTCATATGGAATCTGTAGTTTCCGAGAAATATCAGAAAAAATAAAATCCAGAAAAGTATCTAACTCATCTTCGCAAATTGAAAAATGCTGACCATTAAAAGTTGCTCTTAGTCCTGACCAGTCTGTAATCTTCTTCCACGGTAACTGTAACACCTCTTTTGCTTCCATTGATTGTCCTCCTTAATTTTAATTGTCAAATTTTAAAAGTTTTAGAAAACTTTAACACTATTTAGTGTATCAATAAGTATTAAAAGTACTTTACTTTCCAATATTATTATACTATAAATTTACATAAAAAGCAATCTTGTTTTTTATAGATTACGCAGGAAAGCCTATTTTTAAATTTGTTCCTTTTGCTGTTTCATTTTCTTCATTTCTTCTTTGTGCTACTTCTGCACAGTATTTCCATACTGGTAAATATGATGTTTCTAA
>CAOKRJ010000055.1 GCA_948471115.1 uncultured Clostridium sp. | reverse complement strand
ACATTAATATTAAATAAACTAAGAGGAGTATTAAATGTAGTAGCAGTAAAAGCACCAGGATATGGAGACAGAAGAAAAGAAATGTTACAAGACATTGCGATATTAACAGGAGGAGAAGTTATAACATCTGAAGTAGGATTAGAATTAAAAGACACAACAATAGAACAATTAGGAAGAGCAAAACAAATAAAAGTACAAAAAGAAAACACAATAATAGTTGATGGAGCAGGAGATAAAGAGCAAATAGCAGAAAGAATAAAACAAATAAAAGTACAAATGGAAGAAACAAAAAGCTCATTTGATAAAGAAAAATATCAAGAAAGACTAGCAAAAATTGCAGGAGGAGTAGCAGTAATAGAAGTAGGAGCAGCAACAGAAGTAGAAATGAAAGACAAAAAGTTAAGAGTAGAAGATGCTTTATCTGCTATAAAAGCAGCAGTCGAAGAAGGAATAGTAGCAGGAGGAGGAACAGCATATGTAAATATTATTCCAAAAGTAGAAAATCTTGTAAAAGAATTGAATGATGATGAAAAATTAGGTGCAAGAATAGTATTAAAAGCACTTGAAGAACCAGTAAAACAAATAGCAACAAATGCAGGACTAGAACCAGCAGTAATATTAGAAAATGTAAAATCAAACAAAGAAGGATTTGGATTTGATGCTGCAAATGAAGAATATGTAGACATGAAAAAAGTAGGAATAGTAGATCCAACAAAAGTAACACGTAGTGCACTTCAAAATGCTGCAAGTATAGCATCAATGGTACTTACAACTGAAAGTATAGTAACAGACAAAAAAGAAGCAAAATGTGAATGCGGAGGAAATACACCAAGTCCAGAAATGGGAGGAATGTATTAATTTAGAAGTGAGATGTGGTGAGATTATTAATCGCCCGTTCTTCGAAGAAATCACTTTGATGGTAAGATAAGAAAAATATTAAGATAATTGTAAGGGGCACGGGATACCGTGCCCTTCGTGCAATTTTAGATTCGTAAATTATGATTTATACAATATATATGAAGGTAGCTTTACATAATTGACTTTTAAGTAAAAATTTAGTAAAATAGATAATATAGACGTTATGAAATAAGAGAAATATATAAGGAGAAAATTATATGAAACAAAGAAGAGCATATGTAACAGTGCTTAGTACAGATTCATATTTACCTGGTGTAATGGCACTATTTGAGTCCATAAAAAGAACAAATCCAAAGGTTACTAATTTTGCAGTAGTTGTAAATGAAAATATAAAATCTGAAACTAAGAGAATATTAGAAAAAGAAGGCTTAAAAGTAATTGTCAAAGGGTCAGTTACTGTTCCAGAAAATATCAAAAAAAGCAATCAACTTTTTACATCTAATTGGAACTATACTTTTGATAAGTTTAATTTATTTGAGTTAGATGAATTTGATAAAATTGTTTATTTAGATAGTGATATGTATGTTAAAAGAAATATAGACGAATTATTTGATAAACCTAATATGTCAGGTGTTGTAGCAGGGAAAAGCTATCCAGGAAATGAATCTTGGGAGGAATTAAATTCAGGACTAATGGTTATAGAACCAGAGAAGGGAATAACTGATGAACTTACAAAGACAATGGTAGACATGAGTAAAGTAAGACTTAATTGTAAGTCCAAGAAGGAAAAGGACATTACAAATAATCAGAAAAGATTAACTATTAAAGGTGTATTTAAGAATATATTCAAAGTAAAGGAGATCAAGATATATTTGAGGAATATTTTAATTGGAAAAATCACCCTGAACTTGAACTAGATGAAAAATATAATATTGTTGCAAACTATGCAGATTACTATATAAACCATCAAGATTACTCAAAAGAAGAACTATCAGTAATACATTTTGTGGGAGCAAAAAAACCATGGATGCTGAATGATAAATTAATAAATGTATATAGAAATAAATACAAAAGAGGAAATAAAACTTTTCAATTAGAGTCATTTGACGAATACTTAGAAATTATAAAAACTAAGCAAAGAGAGGTAGATATGTATATGAATGAGGATACGATAAATAAGCAAAAGGAAGCACCTAACAAGAAGAATCCAACATTCTCTATTATTATTCCAATGAAAAATGCAGACAAATGGATAAATGATGCATTGAATAGTATAGCAATTCAAGAATTTGAAGATAAAGATATTGAAGTTTTAGTTATTGATGATAATTCTGATTATACTGATATTTCAAAGTATCGTGTTAATTCATGGAAAACAGATCATCCTAATATTAATTTGAAATTATTTCAAAGTAGAGAGTCAGTTGGACCAGGAGGCGCTAGAAACATAGGATTAGATAATGCAAAAGGAGAATATATTTTATTCTTAGACGCTGATGATAAATTAAATGAAAATGCATTATCTAGTATTAAAAGAGCAATACAAGAAAATCCTGATACAGATATTTTTGTATTAGGATATCAACTTACTAGACGTGATGAACATGGAAAAGATAATTTTACTATGAACCTCCCTGCAAAGAAACTTCAAGAATCTAGACTTTTTCAAATTGGAGCAAACACAGCTGGTCAAATTTGGAATGTATTTGCAAAAAGAAGTTTATTTGGAGAAAAGGAGGATAAATATAAAATTAGATTTAGAGAAAATACTATTTTTGAAGATGTAGATACAAAAGTAAATCTATTTGTAAGGAATAAAAGAAAAATAAAATCAATAGAGGAAATGATTCATACACAATATAGTAGAAAACTCGGCACTATGGCAGGACGATTAACATTGAAAGATTTAGAAAGCTTAAATAATGGATATTATGAAATAGCAAACCTAAAAGAAAGTGAACCAGATATTAATACAAAAGATAAAATGTATATTGATGCTAGAAAAGCAACATTAATTGCAACAAGTACTTGGGTAATACAAAAAGCAATTAGGAATAGATTAGACAGAATAAAACAGAAAAAACAAGAAGAAAAACAAACATTAAAAGAAGAAATGACTTTAGGAATGTAAAATACTTGGACCGCATTTGTTTAAACCACACAAACTCCCAACAGAGTGAAAACTTGGTTGGGAGTTTAGCTATGTACAGAAATATCCCCAAAAATTTTCCTCAAATATATTGACATATAAAATCAATAATCATATAATATATATGAACGAATGCTCATATATTAAAATGAAAAGGGGAAGAAAAATGGAAAAAGAAAATAATGAAGATTTGCAAGAGCAAAATAATATTATTAGGATAGATATAGTAGAAAAAGTAAAAGAAATTCTACCAGAAGACGATAAAATATTTGACTTAGCAGAACTATTTAAAATGTTTGCAGACTCTACAAGAATGAAAATAATTTGTGCATTAAAAGAAAAGGAATTATGTGTAGGAGAAATAGCATTTATAACAAACACAACCCAAAGTGCAATATCACATCAATTAAGAATTCTTAAACAGTCTAAGCTAGTAAAATATAGAAAAGAAGGAAAAAGTGTTTATTATAGTTTAGACGATGAGCATGTAATAGAAATATTAATGAAAGGGCGTGAACATATTGAAGAAATATAGATATGATATTATAGACTTAGACTGTGCAGCATGTGCAAAGGAAGTAGAAGAAGCAATAAATGAAATAAAAGGAATACAAAACTGTATAGTAAACTTTGGAACAGGGAAAATCACATTAGAATCTGAACTAGAAAACACTTTAGAAGAAATAAAAAAAGTAGCAGCAAAAGTAGAACCAGACTGTACAATAAAATTGCCAGAAGAAGATAAAAGAGAAAGAAAAGACTATGGAATAATAAGATTAATAATAGGAATTATATTAGCAATTATAGGATTTACAAAAATAATACCAAACGAAATAATATCAAACAGTTTAATAACTGGAGCTTATGGGGTATTATTATATAGAACATTTATAAAATCAATAAAGCAAATAAGAGGAAAAATAATAGATGAAAACCTATTAATGGTAATATCATGTATAGGTGCATATTTAGTAGGAGAAAAATTAGAAGGGTTAATGGTTATACTTTTATTTGAAATAGGAAAAGTATTAGAAGCGAAAGCAATATCAAAATCAAGAAAATCAATTAAAGACTTAATGGACATTAAACCTAAATATGCAAACTTAAAAGGGGAAAATGGAGAAACAAAACAAGTAGAACCACAAGACGTAAAAATAGGAGACACAATAATTGTAAAAGAAGGAGAAGAAATACCTTTAGATGGAATTGTAATTTCAGGAAATGCATCATTAAACACATCAGCATTAACAGGAGAAACTAAAGTTTATGAAGTAAAAAAAGGAAATACAGTACTTTCAGGAAGCATTAATCAAAATGGACTAATAGAAATAGAGGTAACAGCTAATTATGAAAACGGAACAGTAAATAGAATTTTAGAACTAGTTGAAAGTGCAACAGATAAAAAAGCAAAAACAGAGACATATGTAACAAAATTAGCAAAAATATATACACCTATTGTAATTATATTAGCATTAATAGTTGCGATATTTATGCCTATTATAGTACAAGGAATTAATTATTCAGAAAGTATTTATAGAGCATTAACCTTTTTAGTAATTGCGTGTCCATGTTCTATTGCAATATCAGTACCATTATCATATTTCTCTGGAATAGGTAAATCATCAAAAAGAGGAATATTAGTAAAAGGGAGTGACTTTTTAGATGGACTAAAAGACATAAATAATATCATATTCGATAAAACAGGAACAATCACAACAGGAGAATTTGAAGTCTCAGAAATAAAGACACTAGAAAATGAACTAACAGAAGAAGAGATATTAGAATATGTAGTAATAGGAGAAAACTATTCAAACCATCCATTAGCAAAATCAATCACCAATAAATACACAAAAGAAATAGACACAAGCGAGGTAAAAAATCTAAAAGAAATAAGAGGAAAAGGGATAGAATACGAAAAAGAAGGCAAAAAAATAAAAATAGGAAACAAAAAATTCATTGAAGAAACATCAAAGGAGGAATTAAAAGAAATAAAAACAACTGGAACAGTAATTTACCTATCAATAGACAATGTGGTAAAAGGAGAGATAACATTAGAAGACCAAATAAAGCAAAACGCAAAAAAAGACATAGAAAAACTAAACAAACTTGGAATTACAACAAGAATATTCACAGGAGACGTAAAAGAAACAGCAGAAGAAATTGCTAAAAAAGCAGGGATAAAAGAAATAAAAGCGCAAATGCTACCACAAGATAAATTTGAAGAACTAGAAAAAATAATAAATAAAAATCAAAAAGGAAAAAAAGTAGCATTTGTAGGAGATGGAATAAATGACAGTCCAGTATTAGCGAGAGCAGACATAGGAATATCAATGGGAGGAGTAGGAGCGCAATCAGCAATAGAAGCATCAGACATAGTATTAATGACAGACGAAATAAAAAAAATAGAAGAAGGGATAGAAATATCAAAAAAAACTAACAAAATAATAAAGCAAAATCTAACAATCTCAATAGCAATAAAAATCATCATACTAGCACTCTCAATACTAGGGTTATCAAATATGTGGCAAGCAGTATTCGCAGATGTGGGAGTTACCATCATTACAATATTAAATACATTACGAATATTGAAATAATACGTGGAGAATTTGCAAAGCAATTTTATTCATATTATAATTCAGTGATGTAGGAGTAACAATAATTACTATATTAAATACGTTAAGAATTTTGCAAAGCAAATTTTTCTAAAAACTCTTGAATATTTTGTTTTATAATTGTATAATATAAAAGAAATTTTAGATAAAGATAAAAAAATAAACAATTCTCTATATAAAACGGAAGGATTTGAATCAGAAAATGAAAGAAAAGTTACACAAAATAGTTGAAATAACAGATTTAAAAGATATGCTAAAAAAATCAGGTGAAATGTATGGAGATAGACCAGCATATAAACTAAAAACTAATACCCCCAATGACTATAAGATAATTACTCATAAAGAAATAAGAGAAGATATAAATTATTTAGGAACAGCATTTATAAAAATGGGACTAAAAGGAAAGAGAATAGCAGTAATAAGTGAGAACAGATATGAATGGGGATTATCATATTTAGCAATTACATGTGGTACAGGAATAGTAGTACCATTAGATAAATCATTACCAGACAATGAAATAGAAAATTTGATAGTTCGTTCTGGTGCAGAAGCAATAGTTTTTTCAAATAAATATACGTATATATTAAAGAAATTAAAAGAAAAAGGTTTGGGAAAATTAAAACATCTTATATCAATGGATTTAGAAGAACATACTGATGGTATTTACTCTGAAAAGCTATTATTGGAAAAAGGAAAGAAATTACTAGAAGATGGAACAAGAGATTTTGTAGATGCTAAAATTGATGCAAACTCTATGGGAATAATGTTATTTACTTCTGGAACAACTTCCATGTCAAAAGCTGTTATGCTATCACATAAAAACATATGTGCCAATTTAATGGATATTGCTTCTACTTTAGAAGTGCATGAGAAAGATATAATGTTATCATTTTTGCCTTTACACCATGTATTTGAATGTACAACAGGTTTTCTGTATCCATTATATAAAGGAGCATGTGTAGCATATTGTGATGGAATAAAACATATTCAAGAGAATTTACAAGAATATCACATAAGTGTAATGGTTTCAGTTCCAATATTATTTGAAAGCATGTATAAAAGATTAATAAAAGCAATCGAAAAACAAGGAAAATTAGAAACAGTCAAAAAAGGAATAAAAATAAGTGAAGGACTATTAAAAATCCATATAGACGTTAGGAAAAAGATATTTAAAGAAATACATGATAAATTAGGAGGACAAGTAAGGCTATTTATAAGTGGTGCTGCAGCAATGGATTCAGAAATTGAAAAGGGATATAATCAATTAGGAATAAGAATTGCTCAAGGATATGGATTAACAGAAACTTCACCAGTTATTGCTACTGGTTCAGATTTTGCTTATAGATTAGGCTCTATTGGAAAAGTTTGCCCAAGTGTTCAAGCAAAAATATCAAAACCTGATGAAAACGGAATTGGAGAACTAATAGTTAAAGGACCAAATGTAA
Source organism: uncultured Clostridium sp. (assembly GCA_948471115.1). Lineage (GTDB taxonomy): Bacteria > Bacillota > Clostridia > TANB77 > CAG-508 > CAKPSH01. Next base: position 2,916 of record CAOKRJ010000055.1, on the reverse strand, counting down.
TGATTGGATATTATGAGAATGAAGAAGCAACAAAAAAAGCATTAAAAGATGGATGGTTCTATACAGGTGATTTAGCTAAGATTGATAAAGATGGATTTATTTTCATTGTTGGAAGAAAAAAGAGTGTAATAGTTTTAAAAAACGGAAAAAATGTATTTCCAGAGGAACTTGAAAACTTAATAAATAGAATAGAAGGAGTAAAAGAGTCTTTTGTTTACGGAAAGCCCGAAAATGAGGACGAAAAAAATCCAAAAGTATGTGCAAAAATTGTATATGATACAGAAATAATGGAAGAAATGTATAAAATTACTGGAGAAGAAAATATAAAAAATTTTTTAAATTCGAAAATAAAAGAAATAAATAAAACAATACCAACATACAAATATATACGTGAAATAGAAGTAACCACAGAAGAACTCATAAAGACTACAACAGCAAAGATTAAGAGACACGAAGAAATAAAAAAAGTATTGTTAAATAAATAAAAATGTGACAGAATATCATATTATAAAACAGATATTACAGCAATATTACAAAAATATTACAAAAAAATAATATTTTTGCTATTGTAGTATTGAAAAAAATGTTGTATAATCAAATTATATTACGGAAGAAAGACAAAGGAGGTATGTTTACAATGTTTTGGAATAAGAAAAAGTCTGGCATAGTAAACGTAAAAATGGTGATAACTGAAGAAAAAATATTATCTAATATAGCGAAAATACAAAAGTTAATAGATCCAGCAAGTAAAAAGACAATTATCCAATTAGATGATGATACATATTTTAAAGATTTAATAGAATCAATTAAAATGTATTTGGTTGAATATCCAAATAAAAAGACTTTTCCAGAATCAGTATATAGTGCTGCTTATGGTTTAGTTGAATATGCAACAAATCAATTTGAAGAAAATACAAAACAAATAGAAGAATTAATACGTCAAAGAGAAACAAATATTATGGCTTCAACCAATTTAAAAGAAATATTAAGTAATGTAGAAGAAAATGTACAAGATTGGGAAAAATATATTCAAAAATCAGAAGGACAATTTGGTGAAGATATAGTTACAGCATTAAATATAATAGGCAAATCAGTAATTAAAGATACGGATGAGTATAATGCAGCAGTTAGACTAATAAAAGCTAGAATAAATAATCTAGAAACAAATCTTCATATAGAAATAGATATGGAAAGGATTGAAGATAGATCAAAAGCGTTAAGTTATATAGGTCTAGAGGTAGCAGAAGCATTAAAAGAAATACCAGCACCAGAAATAACTACACCAGTAACACAAAATATACAAGAAACTAAGGAAGAAATAATAGTAAATCAAAATATACAAACAGTAGAAACAACAGAACAGAATGAACAAGAAGCACAATACATAGAAGAAACACAAGTGGAAGCTAAGAAATCTTTATGGCAGAAATTTAAGCAAAGTAAAATAGGAAAAGTGATGACAGCAGTATTTAGAATAAGAATTGTTATGGTAGATAATGCATTACCTGAAGGACGAGGCGAATAATGTAAGTTTGATTAAAATGAAAAAACATAAAAATAAGAAAATAATTTTCTTATTTTTATGTTTCTATGAGACTGTTTAAAAGTTTTACTATGAAAAATTTTAGAAGTTCAATCTACTAAAAAAAAAATATAAAAAAATTCATAAAAAGTATTGACAAAATATTAATTAACCATTATAATTAATAACTGTCAGAAGGAGATATATGCGGGTGTAGTTCAATGGTAGAATTCCAGCCTTCCAAGCTGACTACGTGGGTTCGATTCCCACTACCCGCTCCAATTATTCTTCTGGCATAATTTTATAAAAATGCTCCTTTAGCTCAGTTGGTTAGAGCAACCGGCTCATAACCGGTAGGTCCAAGGTTCGAGCCCTTGAAGGAGCACCAAGAAAAACACTGGTGAAGTTCCTATATTCACTGGTGTTTCTGCATTATAGGGAATTAGAGCATAAGAAAAGTCAAAAAGGGAAAAATGCAATAAGACGCATTTAAACGCATTAAAAAGTAATAAAACATCTTTCATAAAGGGAAGATAAAGGGAAGAAAATAAAAAAAGTGGAATGAATATATTAGTTGAAAAATAAGCACTTTCGAGTGTTTATTTTTTTTGAAAGAAGGAAAAATTTATGAAAAATTTTATAATAATAAATGTAGTTATTTTAGTAGTAAATATTTTAATGCTAATTTATAATTTAGTGCTAATAAAAAATGCAGTGAAAAGTAGAGATAAGTATAGAAAAATAATCAACACACAAAAGATAGAAATAGATTTTCTAAATAAAGAATTAGAAGATATGGAAAGAGAAGAGATTTTTGAAGGGAAATTATTGATATGCAAATAAGTGAAATAATATGATTTTATGAAAGCAGAAAAGAGAGTAGAAATACTTTCTTTTTTTATGCTCAATAATAATGAATAAAATTTAATTTAAGATTGAGAAGGCGATTTATAGATAATTTATTTAATAAAGATATGAGAATTAATATTTTCAAAAATTTTAAGTATACATTAAGTTTTCTTATGCAATCATTTGTTTAATGTATATAAATTTATAACATTGATTGTAAATATATTACAAGGAGAAAATCGTGTTAGAATAGATATATAGACACAGAATTTTACACTTACAAAAAAAGATGTTAAAATAAAGACTGAAAAGAGTAAAGTGTCTATGAGTAAACAATATAACAGTTATACAGAAGAATTAAAAAAACAATAGTAGTCTTGTACGAATCAGGGAAAAAAGTAGCAGAATTAGTAAGTGAATATGACCTAGAAAAAAAGTTAATATATAATTGGATAAAAAATATGGAAAAGTTAAGACGGAAGCAGGTTTGATAACAAATAATGATGAATTATTAAAATTAAAAAAAGAAAATATGAGATTACAAG
>CAOKRJ010000054.1 GCA_948471115.1 uncultured Clostridium sp. | reverse complement strand
CAAATAATTGTAGCAATCTTCAAAGGATTAGCAGAACTGCCTGGAAAACTTGGCGAATTCTTTAGTGGAGCATGGGAAGGCATAAAAAATGTATTTTCTGGAGTAGGAGATTTCTTTGGAGGAATTTGGAATGGCATAAAAAATGCATTTTCACATGTTACTGATTGGTTCAAAAATATATTTTCAAATGCATGGCAAGCTGTAAAAAATGTTTTTAGTGCAGGAGGAAAAATATTCGATGGAATAAAAGAGGGAATAGTAAATGTTTTCAAAACAGTTGTTAATGGAATAATAGGTGGAATAAATAAAGTTATAGCAATTCCTTTTAATGCCATAAATGGAATACTAAGCAAGATAAAAAGTATTGAAATAGTAGGAATTAAACCTTTCGATTGGATAAAGACATTTAATGTTCCACAAATCCCAAAACTTGCACAAGGTGGGGTACTAGAAAAAGGACAAGTAGGATTACTAGAAGGATCAGGAGCAGAAGCGGTAGTTCCTCTTGAAAAAAATAAAGGATGGATCAAAGCAGTAGCAAATGAAATGAAGGAACAAATTAAGAGTAATGCTGCTAGTATAAGCAATGTAACGAATACAACATCAAATGTTAATAATAATTATACACAAATAATTAATGCACCTAAACAACCTTCAAGGTTAGAATTATATAGACAAACAAAAAATTTACTAAATCTAAGAACAACTTAAAAGGAGGGGAAATAAAATATGTTTACTTTGAAAGTAGAAAATGCAAAAGGAGCGATCCTAGAACTTACCCATGATGAAGGAAACTATCAAGTTACTAGCATAGATGGATTAACCCCTCCAAATGCAAATATAAATACATCAAGCTATGCAAATGGCGATGGTTCTTCTTTTAATAGTTCAAGAATTCCAAATAGAGAAATTGTAATAACAGTTTATATAAATGGAGATGTACAAAAGAATAGGTTAACATTATATAAATACTTTAGAAATAAAGAATGGTGCAAAATTTATTATCAAGATGAGGATAGAAATGTTTATATAGAAGGATATGTACAAACACTCGAAGCACCTAAATTCGTACAAAAACAAGTAGCCCAGATTTCAATATTATGTCCAAATCCATACTTCAAAGATATGGAAACAATAGTACAAAGCATTTCAAAAATTGTAAAAAAATTTACTTTTCCATTTTCTATAAATGAGAATAAGCCAATTCCATTCTCTGAGTTAGAACTTGAAAAAGTAACAAATGTCATAAACGATAGTGAAAGCGAAACAGGCTTGATAATTAATTCAAAATTTATGGGTACAGTAGATAAACTAGAAATTCGTAATGTAGACAATGGCGAAAGTTTTATAATCAATTATAGATTTGCAAAAAATGATAAACTTGTAATTGACTGTAATAGAGGAAATAAATCAGTAATCTTAACAAGAGGAGCAACAGAGTATAATCTAATTCCTTATGTACAAAGTGGATCTGTATTTTTCCAATTAGGAATAGGGGACAATAACTTTAGTTTTTTAGCAGATGAAGGAATAAATGATATGCTACTAGACATTAATTTCAAATATTACAGGGTATACTTAGGAGTATAATATGGAATTTTATTTATTAGATAGTAATTTAAGAAAGAAACATATAATAGACACCTATTCAAGTGCTATATGGGTACCAAGGTATAATGATATTGGCGACTGTGAATTGGCTATTGATGCAACAGTAGAAAACTTTAAGAAAATAGCAGAAACTAAATACATAACACGAAATGATGATGATATGGTGTGCGAAATAAAGAAAATAGAAATAAAAACAGATGTTGAAAATGGCGATTTACTAATTATTACAGGAACAGATATAAAAACTATTCTAAATCAGAGAATAGTTACAAAACAGACTAATTTCAATGGACTAGTAGAGGATTATATAAGAACATTAATCAATGAAGCAATTATAAATCCTACAAATAAAGATAGAAAAATTAGCAATTTTATTCTGGCCGACAAAAAAGGTTATACAGAAAGAATAAGGGAACAGGTAACATACGATAATGTTGGAAACAAAATACAAGAACTGTGCAAACAGTATGGTTGGGGATATAAAGTAGGAATTAGTAATGAAAAATTTGTATTTTCTTTATATAAAGGTATAGATAGAAGTAAATACATTACATTTTCACAGAACTATGATAATATTTCCACAACAGATTACACTAAAGATGATAGCAATATAAAAAATGTTGCATTAGTAGCAGGAGAAGGAGAAGGGGTTGCAAGAACAACTATAACTATAGGTAGTGGATCAGGAATTAATAGACATGAGGTGTATATTGATGCTCGTGATGTTTCAAGCTCAATAGATTATAATGAACTAGTAACAAACTATCCAAATGGAACACAAAAAGTTATAAATGGTGTGACATACTATCAAGTCAATGGAATTAATATAGCTATACTCACAAAAAATGACAAGGGAGAAGTATCCGAGGTTCAATTATGCAAAGATGTATATATTGAAAACTTAAAAAGCATAGGATATGAAAAAATGACAGAATATATATCAGTTACTTCATTTGCAGGAGAAATTATAGTAGGAATCAGTTATACATACAAAAAAGATTATAATTTAGGAGATATTGTTAAGATAAAAAATGAATATGGAATATCTATGAATGCAAGAATAACTGAGGTATTAGAAAATCAAGATGAAAGTGGTTACAAAATGGAACCAACTTTTGAAAATGTATAAAAATAAAGAAATAGGAGGCAAAAAATGGCAGATGATGTAAAATATCCAGTAAATGCTGGATTTTTTAATGCAATTAATGAGGACAGGGCATATTCAGCAGATGATATGAATAGACCATACAGGAAACTGATCAGTAATGGTGTTTTTGCAACTCCAAAAGGAACAGCATCAGATGATTTGCAAGTTTTTACAGCAAATAACGGAATGAATATAATCGTTTCAAAGGGCGATGCTATTATTGGGGATAAGTGGTTCGAAAATCCAAGCGATTTGACAATAACTATATCACAAAATTCAGAGGTCTTGCCTAGAATAGACAGTATAATCGCACAAGTTGATAGAACACAAGCAGGAAGAGTAGGAAGTATAGTGTATAGGCAAGGTTCTGCTTCAAGTAATCCTGTGCATCCAGAGATTAACACAGATGAAGATATATTCGAATTGAGAATTGCCGATATTAGAATAAGCCCTTCATGTGTAAAAGTTACACAAGACTTAATAACAGACTACAGAGGAAGCAATGAGTGTCCTTGGATTACAAGTTTAATATATCAAGTAGACACATCAACATTATATGCACAATGGCAAGCAGCATACCAAAAATATTATGATGATCAAGAAGCGGAACATGATGAGTATTTTGAAGAATTCAAAAATACAATGGCAAGTTTCTTTGCTCAAGAAGAGCAAGCATTTGGAACATGGTTCAATCAAATGAAGGATCAATTATCGGAGGACGCTGCAGGAAAATTACAACTTGAAGTAGACAACTTAAACCAATTACTAATGGAAGCAATTAGACCAATTATGACACAAAATGGAGAAATACTAGCAACAGAATCAGGAGAATACATAGTAACAGGGTTATAAATGAAAATAAATGTACTAGAAAGAAGCTATACTTCAAGAAAGTTATTTTATTTTGAAAAATATGTTATTTTATAGGAGGAAAAAAGTATGATTAAGAAAATATCGGACTTAACAGAAGCAACAGATGCTAAAGAAACAGACATAGTCTGTATGGTCGATTTAGGAAATGGAGAAACTAAAAAAATCACATTTGGAACATTACTTAAGAGTATTATTCCTAAAAGTGCAGCAGCACATAATGGGATATACAGAGGAAAGAACATAACTAGCTTGTTTTATGATGGCACACTATCAGAACAAATTGCAGCAGGAACATTCGATGATATCTTCATAGGAGATTATATTATAGGAAAGGTAAGCAATAGAAAATACATAGTAGCTGACCTTAATTATAGGCTACATTGTGGAGACATAGAATGTACCACACCTCATGTTTTGATGGTACCAGAAAGAATAATGGGAACAGCTAAAATGAATGATACTAATATTACAACAGGGGCTTATGAGGGAAGTAAGATGCATACGGAATATTTGATACCATTTAAAACAATAATACAAAATGATTTTGAAACAAATCATATTCTTAGTCATCAAGATGTATTGACAAATGCAGTTACAGATGGCAAGTCAAGTGCGTGGGCATGGTATGAAACGACTGTAGAGTTAATGAGTGAAAGTATGGTTTATGGACACAATGCATGGGGAGCTAATCATGGATATGAGACAGGAAATAACAAATCACAATTATCTTTATTCAAATTAAAACCAGAAACAATAATTGTATTAAACGATGCAGGGCAAAGATATTGGTATTGGTTAAGAGATGTTGTTTCTTCTTCGACCTTCGCTAATGTGGGCAGCAACGGTCTTGCGTACAGTACCAGTGCTTCCTACTCGACCGGCGTTCGCCCTGCTTTCCTAATCCATTAATCATACATCCTCAGGGCTTTATGCCCTGAGGAAAAGAATAGAGAACATAAGGAAGGAGAAAAATAGTATTATTAGCTAATGTCAGATATAAAAAAGAGTAATAGAAAAGAATCAAAATTAGAAACGATACACAACGCATATGCAATAAGAAGGGCGGTAACAAAATTAGCAGAAAATAATTTTTATATAAGTGAAGCAAAGATAGAAAATATTATTGCAGAAAAAATAAAATTGTTTCCAGATGATGATAAGAAAAGAATTAAGGAAAGAACCTATGATTACTTTAAGCAGCAAATAAATCGTTCAACAAATAGAGTAATTGAACTTGCTTGTGGAATAAGTGAGCATTTGCGAATAGCAAATACGATATTTCCTACCTATATGTCTGAATTTGAAGAAAGAAGAATAGAGATGGATAGAGCCATGGCTTGCTGTAATGCTTTGCAAGACGAATTACAATATATTGGAGAATGTTTATATGCTGATCTTAATAAATATACGAATTTAGTATTAGGAATTCAAAAAGAATTCAATATGATAAAGGCTCTCAGACAATCTGACAATAGATTTCTTAAAAATATAAAAAAATAGTGGGTATTCTTTGTATGTTGTTTCTTCTTCGAACTTCGCTAATGTGAACAACAACGGTAATGCGAACAGTAACAGTGCTTCCAACTCGAACGGCGTTCGCCCTGATTTCACAACCATGCAACAATAAAGTGGGCTAAGTTTCCACAAGTATGGCAATGGGAAAAGGAAAGGAAAGACTATCCCTTCAATTTGTGAAAATTGATAAATGATAATCATTATGTATTTGATTACGATCAGTAATACTATAAAAGTGATTTATGAATATTTTTTGTGATGCTAATAAAATATATGAAGCTGGAACAAAGTCAATAAAAGCGGCACCTTTTAAACAACAAACACAGCTTTTTGAAATGAACCAATTGTTATTAACTGCAGAATTACAAAAAGCAATGAAAGAAAAAACATATAAACCAACAAAGGGTAGAAAATTTACAATAAAAGAGAGAGGAAAAATAAGACATATTACTACTAATAATATGATTGACAAAACAGTAAATCATTTGATGTGTGATAATGTTTTAAGTCCAGCTATTAAACCTTACCTTATATATGATAATGGAGCAAGTCAAACAGGAAAAGGTGTAGCATTTCATAGAAAAAGATTAGAAATACATTTACACCAATATTATAGACAACATAAAAATAATGAGGGATACATACTGCTAATAGATTTTAGCGGTTATTACGCAAGTATTCCTCATGATTTGTGTCTGGAAAATTTACAACAATTTTTGAAAAAAGCTGATAAAGAAGAGGCACAAATTACATTGTGGATCCTAAAAAATATATTTGAAATATTTAATATAGATAATAAAAATAGAAGAGGAGTAGACATAGGAAGCCAACCGAGTCAAAATATAGGAATTGCATACCCAGCAAGAATAGATAACTATATAAAAATAGTTAAGGGAGTTAAACATTATGGAAGATATACAGATGATATGTATATAATTCATGAAAGCAAAGAATTCCTAAAACAATTACTAAAAGAAATACAACAAATTGCAAATGAATTAGGATTAATAATAAACCCTAAAAAAACACATCTATGTAAATTATCTCAAACATTTAGGATTTTACAGTTACAATATAAACTAACAGAAACAGGTCGAGTAGTTAGAAAAATACATCCAAAATCAATTACTCGAGAACGCAGAAAGCTAAAAGCATATAAAAGATTACTAGAACAAAAAAGGTTAACTTATGAAGAAATAGAAAATATATTCAAATCATGGATGTCTAGTAATTATAAAAATATGTCAATGCAACAAATAACAAATATGTCACAATTATATTATAATTTATTTAGGAGGAAGGTAACATGGAAAAATCATGGAAAATTACGCTATCTGATGGAACGCAACTTACAGATCTTAGATTAAATGGTAACAATTTTGTATCAGAAACAGAAATTACAGAGGATATTTTCAAAGGAAAATTATCAAAGGTAAAGTTTGAAGGAGAAGTAAATGGAAATACATTTAATCAAGAATGCAACCAAATGGAATTAGTACAAGTAGCCCATTATGAAGATGGATATTACTTCGTATTAAGAGAAGTATCACAAGAAGAACTAGAAAAGATGAAAACAAGAGCAGATATAGAATATCTAGCAATGATGGCAGACATTGATATGGAGGAGGAATAGATCATGAGTAAAAATTTTGAAAAAGTCAAAAAATATTACGATACGCAAGTATGGAACCAAGCAAGAGTATATAATGCAGTTGGTAAATGGATAACAGAAGAGGAATACAAAGAGATAACAGGAGAAGTTTATAATTCAGTTTCTAAGCCTTAAATAATTCTAATGATAAAGAATGTATAATACAAAAATAAAACGCTCTAAGGCGTTATTTTTTTGCGTTAAATATGAATAATTTACAAGAGAGGAGGAAAACAAGTGGAATATATATCAGTAATTGTTATTTCGGTAGCAACTTTTCTAAATGCATTAATAGCAATAGCAAGTTTTATTACTAAGGTTAAAAAGCCTATTGATGCCACAGTAGATAAAAAATTCAAAGAAGTACTAAAACCAATTAATGATAAACTAGGAACTATCGATGATAGAATAGATAAATTAGATAAGAATCAATGTAAAAATTACCTAACAGAATTTCTAGAAGATGTTAAAAATGGAATCCCTAAAAGTGATATACAAATTCAAAGAGCCACAGAAGTATATGACCATTATCGAAATGATTTGCATTTAAACACCTACATACATGATAGTTGGGAAAAATATATGAAAGGAGGAAATAAGTCATGACAATACAAGTATTAGTTTATATTATTACAACATTCTTTACTTACATAATGGGAATAATATCAAAACACTTTGAATGGAATTATACATTACCTATCCCAATACAAAACATTATAATAGGATTTATAGCAGCAGGAATAGGAATATTAATTCACATTGAAGGACTAGATGCTAATAGTATAATACAAGCCGTTATAACTGCTATTGGTGGAGTTGGAACTGCTACTGTATTATATGATGCAAAAAATCAATAATTTAATACAAGAAACAAATTCTTGTATTTCTTAGATGCTAGAAGAAAAATAAAAAATCTTCCAGTATTAATTTTTTTATAAGGAGGTTTTCAAGCATGGAAGAAAACGAAGAAGAAATTGTATTAACACCAGAAATGGAAGAAGAATTTTCAAATGGGAAAGGAGAAGAAAGCGATGAGTAATTCAAATTTAGTAACTGTAAATGTACCTGCACATTCTAGTAATTATAGTGTAGGAAGAAGCGGAAGAAAAATTGAAATGATTGCTATACACCACATGGCAGGAGTATTGACTGCAAAACAATGCGGAGGAATATTCCAAAGAGTAGGAAGAAAAGGCTCAAGTAATTATGGAATAGGAAAAGATGCCGATGTTGGATTATATGTAGATGAAGCAAATACATCATGGTGTAATTCAAATTGGGATAGTAATTGTAAATCAGTAACCATAGAAACATCAAATAGTTCTATTGGTGGAGATTATCCTGTTTCAGATAAAGTATTGAATAAACTCATAGAATTAGTAGCAGATATAGCAAGAAGAAATGGACTAGGAACCCTTGTAAAAGGAAAGAATGTAGTATGGCACTCTATGTATGCTAATACAAATTGTCCAGGCAGATATTTATTATCAAAAATGGATTATATTGTAGAACAGGCCAATAAAATAAATGGTCAAGGAAGTTCTAACAATGAAAATGTAGTAGCTAATACAACAAATAGTTATCTTGTAAAAGTTACTGCAGATGCATTAAACATTAGAAGTGGAGCAGGAACCAATAATCCAATTGTAGGATGTATTAGAGATAAAGGTACATATACAATAGTAGAAACATATGGAAATTGGGGAAAATTAAAGTCAGGGGCAGGATGGATTTGCTTAGATTATACAAGCAGAGTAAGTGGAACAGCTCAACCAAGTACAACAAATACAGCTACTAGTTTTAGTAAAGGTCAGAGAGTAACATTAAAGGCAAGTGCAAATAAATATTGCACAGGACAAACAATACCAAACTATGTAAAAGGCAAGACATATACGATTATGCAAGTAGGAAGTGGAAATACACATCCTAATGGAGTATTACTAAAAGAAATCATGTCTTGGGTATATAAGTCAGATGTACAATAGAAAATAGAGGAGCAAAACTCCTCTATTGCATATTATTCAATTTTTGTTGTATATTATAAAGTATATCAAATGCTTCCTTACAAGTTGTATTATTCAAATCAATACTTTTAATTTTTTTGATAATTTGATCATAAGAAGTATTTTGATTAGAAGGTGTTAGATTAGGAACAACCTCAAAATTAATGTTATGCTCTGATAGTAATTCGGTGTATTTCCCAAGGGTAGAAAGTGGGAAACCACACTTAACTATTTCAGGACTTAAATCGGTTAGCTTCAAACCAATTTCTTTAGAAACTAATCTTGCATCTTCGTTTAATATATTATAAAAAATCCCTACTTTGAATATGTATATTTTTTCAGGATCCTTTTTCTTTAGTTCTTCATATTGCTTCATTAGTTTACTCATGTTTTTTATTTCCTTTCTTTCTAACAATAATTTCGCCAATCTCACAATCAAACAAATCACACATTTTTTCAAGAGTGTCGAAACGAATGCTACTTGTTTGATTTTCCATTAGTCGTGTAAGAGCCTGATAACCACCCTCCATATTTTTCACAAACCAATACTTACTTCTCTTTTGTTTTTTTAATAATTCTTTAACATTTACTTGAATCATGTTACCACCTCCTTATAATATAACTATTTTATAGTAAAGCAACAAAAAAATTAACTCTCCGCAATTTGACTTAAAATGCAAATAACTATATTGAAATAGAGATATTTGTGTTATAATATATTTAGATTAAGGTGGAAGAGGGTATAGTAATGAAAAATGCAGATGTACTAAATATATTGAATGAAATAAGCAATTATTTAGACAAAGAAGAATATATGGAAGCAGCAGAGTATATAAGAACAAAAAAAGCAGAGATAAATAGTATAGTAGATCCAACAAGTGAATATATGGACAAATTGATTAAAGATTTAACTTGAAAGTCAAAAAATGTCGAATTTTGTATTATAGATATATCAATAGGAATGAAACTTTGTACCTAACTTTGCGTATAGTTATTTTTATTTACATAATATGGTAAAATATAGATAAGAGATATCTCTGAAATATAATTAGGAGGAAATATTTATGAGATGCAAAATAACTATATTTTATAAAGAGGACAAATTGCTATATAGGATAATTGCAAAAATATTAAATAAGTATTCCTGTGAAGTTTATAGAAGAGGGATATTGGAAGGTTTTAATTATAACAGCAATGTTGACAATGTCAACGATTTGTCAAC
>CAOKRJ010000053.1 GCA_948471115.1 uncultured Clostridium sp. | reverse complement strand
GCAATAGATGTTATGCTAAAAAAACATCCAACTTGTAGATGGAGAAGTGAAAAAACTAGAAGTAGAAAATATTTTTTTTAATTGAAGGGTACTACTAGTTCACTCAAGTATATTTTCAAAAAAAATCTTTAATAGATGCTGATATAGACTTTTTTAACCTAGAATTAAACAATATGAAGAGGTGTTAAAAATAGAACATAATAAAAATTGGTGTAATGAAGATATGGATATAAAACAGCTATGTAAATATTTAAATAGAAAATATATTACTGTTAGAAAAGCTATAAAGAAAATGTGTAATAGTGGGTTAGAGAATATAAATTTTTAGTTTATAATAAAGTTGTAATTTCTAAAGAAGGAGTGGAATGGATTTGCAAAAATATATTTAAACAGAAATATTTGGAATTATTAGAAAGTACAAGATGAAATTAACAGAGTTGTATATCGAAGCAGGGATTCTTATGATAATTTCTTTTGTAAAAATTGAAAAAATCATTGACAAAAGAACAAGCGTTTGATAATATATAAAAAATAAATTTAATAAAAAATCAAAACGGAATTGAACAAATAATATTTTTATGATATAAGAATATTATTAGATAAGGAGTATATATGGAGAGAGAAAAAAGATTAGTATATTTTGAAAGAATATGTGATAAATTAATCAAAAAAAGTATCGATAAAATAGAAGAAACATTAATTGAATATATAAAAATAAGAATGGAAGTAGACACACTAGAAACAGCTAATATAGATATAGCAATATATGAAACCTTTTTAAAAGAAAAATTTCCAGTAGATATAGAGTATATAATAGAATTTTTTGAATATTTATTAGATAAAGATAAGAAAAATGAAAATGGAATTGTTTTTACACCTAAATATATTTCCGATTTCATAGTGAAAGATAGTTTGAAAAATTTAGATTGTTGGAATGAAAATATAAAAATAGTTGATCCTGGATGTGGTTGTGGAATATTTCTTATATCAGCAATAGAATATATTCATAACAAATTTAATGTTGATATTAAAGAAATAATAGAGGAAAATATATATGGAATTGATATTATGCAAGATAATATTCGAAGATGCAAATTTGCAATAAAATTATATTGTATAATAAATAAATTAGAGTTAAAAAATAGTATAAAATACAATCTTATTAGTGCAGATAGTTTAAAAGAAAATTGGAATAACCTTTTCAAAGTAGAAGGATTTGACTATATAATTGGAAATCCACCATATGTAAATCCACATGATATGAAAAAAGAAACTGTCAAATTTTTAAAAGATAATTTCAAATCGACCCAAGAAGGTGTTTTAAATATCTTTTATGCATTTATTGAAAATGGTCTAAATTATTTACAAGAAGATGGAGTACTTGAATATATTATTCCAAATAATGTATTGACTATAAAATCTGCTAATAATTTAAGAGAGATTTTGCAAAATAGAAAGAGTATTGAATCTATAATTGATTTCTCAGATAATATGATATTTAAGCCAGTTAGAACATATAATTGTATAATAAAGTTAAATAAAAGATGTAATGAAAAATTTAATTATGCTGTTATGGATAAATGCAATAATATCGAAGAAAAACTAGAAAGAATTGACTATCAATGCATGAAAACTGAACTATTAGACAAAAATGGATGGAAATTGGTTAATAAAAATACGCTTGACAATATTAAGAAAATTGAAAAGCAGAAAATGCCAATAAAAGAATTTATTAGAACAGGTATTGCAACTTTAAAAGATGGGGTTTATTTAGTTGATTGTGATATAAATGGTTTTTATAAAAATATTGATGGGACAAGATTTAATATTGAATCAGATATTGTAAAACCAATATATAAAATTCCAGAGTTAAAAAAATTCGAAAATGAAAATGATGCAATGCAATATATTATTTTTCCATATTTTAAATGCAAAGGAACATATGAATTGATAGAAGAAAAAGAATTAGAACAGAAATATCCCAATGCATATAGATATTTAGAAAAAATGAAAAGTGAACTAGAAAAAAGGGATAAGGGAAAGGAAAACCCTTATGGCTGGTATGCATATGGAAGAACACAAGGATTAAATAAGTATGGTAAAAAAATGTTATTTCCGACATTTGCAAAAAGACCCAAATTTAGATATATAGAAAATGAAAATGCATTATTTTGTAATGGATATGCAATTTTTGAGAATGACAAAATTTCGTTAAATATTTTAGGAAAGATTTTAAATTCTGACATTATGAAATATTATATAAGCAATACAAGTTATGCAATAGAAGGTGGATACTATTGTTATCAAAAAAAATATATAGAAAAATTTTCTATTCCAGAATTTAACGATGATGAATTGGAAATTCTAGAGAGTGAAAATAATTTAGAAATAAATCAAATGTTATTTAATAAATATAATATAAAAATATAAAAACAGAAAAATTTAGATTTTTCCAGCTTTTATATTTAAATTATTATTACAAGTTATATAAAACGAACTACACATTGAACGAAAAACATTTTCTAGTTTGGCATTTGTAGATTTTGTAACAAAGTTGTCTATTAAAATATTATAGTCAAATTCTTGTATTTGAACTATTTTAAACCATAAAGAGCGTTCTAATGAAATTTTACTATAATATTCAGGAAATAATGAATTTTGAGGAGAAGATGAAATTTTTTCGTATTTAGCTATATAAATTTTATCATTATTTCTTTTAGAATCCTTAAAAAAAATATAGTTATTATATGAATATATTTTTTCAGGTAAGACATTACTTTTTCCAAATCTACAAAACCAAGCATATCCATTTTTTTCTATAATTTCAGCATGTTCTTTTAAAAAATTAATATTTTCAGGTGTATTTATTTTTATCAATAAATAAGAAGAGTCCTTTTCAAAATTCATAATAATTCCTCCTGCAAGCATTATATCATAAAATATAATTTTTACAAAAAACTATAGATTTTTTTGAAATATTTGTGATAAAATGTCAAAAAATATGGGGGAAAAACAATGGAATTTATAAAGAAACAATTAATTGTATTTAAGCAAATGATAGAACAATCAATAAGAGATAAAGGAGTAAAGGGCAAAGAATCAATGATAAGATCTTCGGAGTTAATAAATTTAATTCATGATGCAGTTAAGTATGAATTAATACAACAAGGAGTAAATCCTGAAAAAATATTTCCACATTTAAATGAAAGAACACCAGAAATTAAATTAGCAGGATTTTTAAAACAAAAAGATCAAGATGTTTGTGTATTACCAACAAATATGGAAAAAGAACCAATTATTATCAATTGGGGTCCATTATCTTTCGAAAATAAATTAGATCCATATGGATATGAATTTTCTAAAAATTCTTTAGTTATAAATGTTCGTAGTCAAATGAGTAGTCTGGCAAAAAATGCAGATACATTATTTGAAAGAACATTTGCTGAAGCAGATAACTTACATATGAGATATAATGATATTGTACTTGGAGAAGTTTATCTTATTCCAACACATGAGTATGATGATAACTTAGTTAAGAAAAATATAGTAGGATTTAAAAATAATTGTACAAATATAGAAAAATACATAAGCTTTTTTAATTCAATTAACAATAGGAAATTAGATGAAGCAAGTTACTCATATGAAAGATGTACATTATTAATTGTAGATTTCGATAATGAAGTTCCTAAATTATATAAAAACAGTCAAGAATTAAAGGATGATGGATTAATTTCAGATAACTTTGCTATTGAATATTCTACGTTAGCATTTGATACTTTTGCAACAGACATTCTAGAAATTTATTCGGAAAGACATAATATAAACAATTTGAAATAATTATTAGAAATTTATATAATAAAAATTCTTACAAAAGACAAGATAATATTTTTTATCTTGTCTTTTAAATTAGCGGGAAAGAAGATGAAAGAAATATTAAAATTTCTAAAAATATTTAAATATTGATGATTTTGAAACATGGAAATATAATAATGAAACATCTTTATTATATGGAATGTTTGATGAAATAATAAAAAAGATAGGTATTAATTCTAGTACTTTAGAAATAAAAAGATTTGTTAATAGTTGTATAGCAATAGTTTCTGCAAAAACAGATATTAATATAGTATTATTTCTATTAGATGACAAAATTATAAGTAAACTTAAGTTAATGATAGGCGAATATTAGAAAAGAATTGTTTTTATAATAGATAATCTTGAAAGAACTAATGAAAATAATATATTAGTGATATTAAAAACAATTTTTACAATTTTAGACATAGATAGATTCATATATATTTTAAGTTATGATGAAGATGAAATGAACATATATTTGATGATAATTATATATTAATTATGATTATATGGATAAAGTAGTACAACTACCATTATCAGTACCAAATATAAGTCAAGAAGACATAGATCTTGTTTGTACTATATGTATGAAGAATCTATTAATGCATTATGGAATTAATAAAGAAGATATAGAAAAATATATACAAGCAGTTAAATTATTTAATAAAAATATAAAGGATTTAAGACCGTTTAAAAGAAAAGTTAATTCTATCATAATATTATAATTTATAAGTAAAAAATAATCGATATAAATAAAAAAATAAAGAAGCATAATATTTTAATAAAAATGTGTTATGAAGTAGACAATTTTATTTTAATATGATATAACAATTTATAATTGAAGGGAGAAATGTGCCCCAAAAAGAGATAAATACAGGCTTATGGATTAAAGCTTAAAAGATGCAAAAATAAATTTGACTGACCAGGACGTAATATATTAAAAATCGATAATACCTTAAAGACAGCTTCAAAAAACGAAACAGGAAATGTTGACTATGCAGAATAATGCAGTATTATTATAAGGAAAATAAAAAATTATTATATAAGAAAGAAGGGGAATTTATATGTCAAATTCAAAATATTTAGATTCTTTAAATCAAGAAGAAAAAAGCAATTTAACTAAAAAATTATTTAACCAACAAAATGGGAAGTGTTTTATTTGTGGAAAAGACATAAATTTAAAGCTACATATAACAAATATAGACCATATTGTTGCATTAGTTAACAATGGAAAGGATGAAGAAAACAATTTTGGATTAACTCATGAAAGTTGTAATAAATCTAAACAAGATACAGATTTAAGAGTAGCTAGAGTGTTATGTACTTTAGAAGATATAAAAAATCAGACGCCTAATGGAGAAACCACTTCATTAAAGCATATCCTTAGATATTATAATGGAAGTCAATATGATTTTAAATATAGAGTAAACGAGGATGTTATGGAATATTCATTTCCTGATATAGGAGATAATAATATTTATAAATCTACTATTTTTAAAGACAGATTATCTGGCGAGAAATCTTCATTTATAGAAATTCCAATAGAATATATTTTTCATGATGAATTGATTAATCCAAGAGGTATAAATAGTAGTTTAAGACTATTAGTAAAAGAATTTTATAAAGGAAATCCACAACTTCATCTTAGTTTAGCTAGAATAGAAAATGGAAAGATAAGAGTTTTTGATGGACAACATAAAGCCGTTGCTCAGTTATTATTAGGAGCAAGAAAGTTAGTGATAAAAATCTTTCTTGATCCAGACATAGACAGATTAATAGAAACCAATACAAATGCTGGAAGTAAGTTAAAGCAAATTGCATTTGATAAATCAATAGTTAGACAATTGCATAATACTTTATATAAAGAAAAACTTGAACAATATCAATCTGAGCATGGATTATCTTTTGATGATTTTAGTTTTTCAGAAAGAGATGTTGTTGAACATTTTAAAGGTGAACGTGGAAATATAAAGAAATACATAATAAATAGTATAAAAAATCAAATTACTCATAATTCAAAACTTACCGATTATATTGATTTTGAAGGTAGAGCAAAAGAACTTCCAATATCATATAGTACTTTTGAAAAAACATTTTTAGCATTATTTATTAATTCAAAAACAATCTTGACAACTAGAATTAATTATCGAGAAGAGGAAGGATTGAATCCAAGAGTATTAGAACATGATCAATTAATTAAGTTGTGCAATATATTAGCAGAAGAGATATACGAAAAAAAATACGATGTAAATATTGGTGTAAACAGAATAGAACAAAGATTAATAAATGGAAAAGATAAAGATATTACAGATGATCACTTAATAGCATATAGAGTTAGTAAAGAGGAAATCTTAGCAAATTGGCTAAAATATATCGAAAGAATTATAAAAGCATTTTTTATTAATACTGGAAAGAGCTTTGATGAAGAAAATTTATTTCAACAGCCATTTGAAGATCAGTTGTGGGAAAATATAAGGGCATTTATCAAAAGTTTTATCCAATTGCCATTATGGAAAGATAGAGCATTGGCAAGTACAATATTTTCAGGAAAATCTAATTATGATTTTTGGAAACAGATTTTTACTACAGGGAACACAGCGGAAAATGTTCCTGTATTAGCACAACCAATAAATTATATGGAAATGATGAAAAAATGTTGATAAAATATAATAAATTTTATTATCATACATGCAATTAACTAGAAAATATTACAACAACAAGAAATATTACATAAAAAGCGTAGGAGAAAAAAGGTGCAAAATCTAAATGAACTATATAAAGAATGTATAGAAGAACTAAAAAGGATAGGAATAGATATAGACATAAGAACGATAGAAATACAATTATCAAAAAGAAATAATAAGAGATATGGCTGTTGTAAGCAAGAAGAACCAGACAGGAATACAAAATATTATGAAAAAATAGGAAATAAAATATATTTAAGATACTCAAAATTTAACAAACACACAATAGAAATAAGTAAATGGGTCATGATGTTAGAAGAAAGAATAATAAAAAACACAATAATACATGAACTAATACACTGCTTGCCATATTGCAATAACCATGGAGCAAAATTTAAAAAATATGCAAAATACATAAATGAAAAGCTAGGATATGATATCTCCAGAGTAGGTAATAAAAAAGAAGACTATGAAAAAAGTAATATGAAATATACAGAAAATATAAACTTTAAATATAAAATTGTATGTGAAAAATGTAATCAAACCTTTTATAGGCAAAGATTAATGAGGAATTTAACAAAGAAATATAGGTGTGGAATTTGCGGTGGAAAACTAAAAATATATGAAATAGTAAGACACCAATAGATCATAAAATTACTCTTATGATAGCAGGGTGATTTCATAAAATGGTACAATTTTGTAATATTTTATGAAATCACCTTGTATTTATAGAGAAAAATATATACATTAAAATCAAATTATGATATAATATTTCCATTAGTAAATAAAATAAATGGAGGAAAACTAAATGCCAAATGTATTTGATGAATTAGAACAAAGAGGATACATAGAACAATTAACACATGAGAAAGAAATGAGAGAATTATTTGAAAAAGAAAGTGTGAGCTTTTATATAGGGATTGATCCAACAGCTAATAGTATGCATATTGGGCATTTTGTTGCATTAATGGTAGCATCAATACTACAAAAAGCAGGACATAGACCAATAATTTTGATGGGTGGAGGAACAGCAGCAATAGGAGATCCATCTGGAAGAACAGACTTAAGACAAATGCTTACTAGAGAACAATTAGATGCAAATGTTGAAGCAATAAAAAAACAAGCAGAAAGGTTTGTATCATTTGAGGGAGAAAATGCAGCAATAATAGTAAACAATAAAGACTGGCTTTTAGAATTAAATTATATAGACTTTATGAAAGAGATAGGAAGTAAATTTACAGTTGCCAAAATGATATCACAAGAATGTTATAAAAACAGACTAGAAACAGGTTTAACATTCTTTGAAATGGGATATTTACTACTTCAAAGCTATGACTTTTTATATTTACATGATAAATATAATTGTAAAATGCAGATAGGCGGAAATGATCAATGGTCAAATATCATTGGTGGAGTAGAATTAATAAGAAAAATAGGAACAGAAGACTCTTATGGACTAACCTTCAAACTTTTAACAAATTCAGAAGGTAAAAAGATGGGAAAAACAGCTAAAGGTGCACTTTGGTTAAACTCAGAAAAAACATCACCATATGAATTTTATCAATATTGGAGAAATGTAGCAGATACAGATGTTAGAAAAATATTATGCTTACTCACATTTTTACCAATGGAAGAAATAGACAAACTAACATCATTAGAAGGAGAAAAAATAAATGAAGCTAAGAAAATTGCAGCATATGAAATCACAAAATTAATACATGGTCAAGCCGAAGCAAAAAAAGCAGAAGAAGCAGCAAATGCATTGTTTTCAGGAAACGGAAATACAGAAAATATGCCTACTACAAAAATTGATGATACTAATATATCAATAGTTGATGCTCTTGTATTAACAGGAATTGCACCATCTAAAGGACAAGCAAGAACATTGATTTCACAAGGAGGAGTCACATTAAACGATAAAAAAATCGATGACATCAATTTTAAATTATCGGATAGCAATTTTGAAAATGGCTATGTAATTTTAAGAAAAGGAAAGAAAGTATATCACAAATTAGAGAAGTAATATCGTAGGGGCGGACGAAATGAGAAAGAATATCAAAAAAGAGAATGTATTTTCTTATTTTGATATTCTTGCCAATGAGTCATGAAAAATTTGCGTAGCAAATTTTACTGGGTGTCTGCAAATTAAATATATAAAAATGAGAAAGGAAGGATAAAAAAATGGTCAAAAGAATTTATGTTCAAAAAAAAGAAGGATTTGACATTGAAGCAAAAGGAGTTTTAGCAGATTTAAAAGAAAGTTTACAATTAGAAGGACTACAAAATGTAATAATACTTAATAGATATGATGTAGAGGGATTAACAGAAGAAGTATTTGAAAAAGCAAAAAACACAGTATTTTCAGAACCACAAGTAGACATATGCTATGAAAATAACTATGACTTTAAGAAACAAGACAAAATTTTCGCCATAGAATTTTTACCAGGACAATTTGACCAAACAGCCAATTCATTAGTAGAATGTTTACAAATAATAGCTGGTGGAGGAATAAAACCAATAGCTAGAACTGCAAAAGTATATATATTATCTGGAGAAATCTCAGATGAGGAATTAAACAAAGTCAAATCATACTTAATAAATTCTGTTGACTCAAGAGAAGCTACTTTAGAAAAATTTGAAAAATTAGAAGATGAAACAATTATTCCAGAAGATGTGCAAGTTGTAGAAGGCTTTATCTCTATGACAGATGAAAATGTAAAAGAATTTTATGAAAAATATGGGTTTGCAATGGATATAGCTGATTTAAAATTCTGCCAAAAATATTTCAAAGAAGAAGAAAGAAGAGACCCAACCATTACTGAAATGAAAATGATAGATACATATTGGTCAGACCATTGTAGACATACAACCTTCTTAACTCAGTTGGAAATTATAGATATAAAATGGGACTTATTACAAAAAATATATGAAGATTATTTAAAAACTAGAAACTATGTATATGAAAACAAAAAAGCAAAAGATATATGCCTAATGGATGTTGCAACAGTAGCAGTAAAAGAATTAAAGAAAAATGGAGCATTGGAAAAATTAGACGAATCAGAAGAAATAAATGCATGTAGTATAAAAGCAAATATATTAGTAGACGGAAAACCAGAAGAATATCTAATAATGTTCAAAAACGAAACACATAACCATCCAACAGAAATTGAACCATTTGGTGGAGCAGCAACCTGTTTAGGAGGAGCAATTCGTGATCCATTATCAGGAAGAACATATGTATATCAAGCAATGAGAGTAACAGGATGTGGAGACCCAAGAAAATCAGTAGAAGAAACTTTGCCAAATAAATTACCACAAAAGAAACTAACAAATGAAGCAGCACGTGGATATAGTTCATATGGTAATCAAATAGGACTTGCAACAGGTGGAGTATATGAAATATATAATGAAAAATATGTAGCAAAAAGATTAGAAATTGGAGCGCTAATTGCAGCAGCACCTGCTGAAAATGTAGTAAGAACAAGTCCAATACCAGGAGATAAAGTAATTTTATTAGG
>CAOKRJ010000052.1 GCA_948471115.1 uncultured Clostridium sp. | reverse complement strand
TGATGAAGATAAATAAAATAAATGAAATGTCTTCACCAGAACTTGAAAAAGAATTAGGTGAATTAAAAACAGAATTATTCAAACTAAAGTTTAGCCTAGCAACAAATGGATTAGATAATCCGTTAAAAATAAAAGAAGTAAAAAAAGATATTGCTAGAATTAATACAGTTTTGAGACAAAGAGAACTTACAAACAAATAATAATTGAATGTGTTAAGAAAGGAGAAGATTATGGAGAAAAGAAATCTTCGTAAAATTATGATTGGTACAGTTACATCTGATAAAATGGATAAAACAGTAGTAGTATCAGTTGAGACAAGTGTTAGTCATAATATTTATAACAAAACTATGAAGAAAACTTACAAATTAAAAGCACATGACGAAGAAAATTCATGCCATGTAGGTGATAAAGTTAAAGTAATGGAAACAAGACCACTTTCTAAAGAAAAAAGATGGAGAGTAGTTGAAATTATGGAAAAAGCAGTAGCAAAATAGAAATTAAGTTAACTCTTAATAATTAAGCGAAGATAGTGAGTTTAATTATTTATAGGTAACTTATGCAACTGAGTGAAACGAAGTTGTAAACAAAATAAAAATCTAAAAATAGATAAGGAGGAATAACTAGTATGGTACAACAGCAAACTGTATTAAAAGTAGCAGATAATACTGGTGCAAAAGAAATTATGTGCATTAGATGTTTAGGTGGTTCATATAAAAAATATGCACACATAGGAGATGTAATAGTTGCTTCTGTAAAAACGGTTGCTCCAGGCGGAACTGTAAAAAAGGGTCAAGTAGTGAAAGCTGTAATTGTTAGAACTAAAAATGCTACAAGACGTGCAGATGGTTCTTATATTAAATTTGATGAAAATGCAGCAGTTATTATAAAAGAAGATGGTACACCAACTGGAACTCGTATATTTGGACCAGTAGCTAGAGAATTAAGAGATGGTGGATATATGAAAATACTATCTTTAGCACCAGAAGTTCTTTAGTAGCTTAATGAAAAACAGCATCTTACGTCATTAAAATTTAAAATAAAATCTTCAACGTGTAAAAAAGTACGCTTGCGATATTATTTTAAATTTTGTCTAGTAATCTACTATTTTTGATTAAGCTGGCCAGAGTTAATTATTAAAGACATTAAATCTTGAAAATGTGAGGTGAAATAAAGAATGAATATCAAAAAAGGCGATACTGTTAAGATATTATCTGGAAATGATAAAGGAAAAACAGGAGAAGTCATGCAAATTATACCTAAAAAAGAAAAAATAATTGTAAAAGGTGTAAATATAAGAAAAAAACATGTTAAGCCTAGAAAACAAGGAGAAGAAGGCGGAATAATATCTATAGAAGGAGCAATACATAGTGCAAAAGCAAATGTTGTATGCCCAAAATGTGGAAAGACCACAAGAATAGGTTATGAAATAAAAGATGACAAAAAAGTACGTATATGTAAAAAATGTGGAGCAAAAATTAAATAAACCAAGAAAGGAGGATAAAAATAGAAATGAGTGTTTTAAAAGAGCAATATGTAAAAGATGCTATGCCAGCATTAATCAAGAAATTCGAATACAAATCAGTAATGCAAGTTCCAAAACTTGAAAAAATAGTTATAAATATAGGATTAGGAGACACTAGAGACAATCCAAAGGACTTAGAAAATGCAATAAAAGATTTAAGCATAATTACAGGACAAAAACCAGTAATTACAAAAGCCAAGAAATCCATAGCAGCATTCAAATTAAGAGAAGGAGCAAACGTTGGATGTAAAGTGACTTTAAGAGGAGAAAAAATGTATGAATTTGCATACAAATTATTTAATGTAGCACTTCCTAGAGTGAGAGACTTTAGAGGAGTATCAAATACATCATTTGATGGAAGAGGCAACTACTCTTTAGGAATAAAAGAACAATTAATATTCCCTGAGATAGAATATGATAAAGTTGACAAATTAAGAGGGATGGATATTATATTTGTAACAACAGCCAATAAAGATGAAGAAGCGAAAGAATTATTATCTTTATTAGGAATGCCTTTCAAGGGGTAAAAAACAATAGCACTTTCGCGTTGTTGTTCTTCAAAAGAAAATCCTCGACGTACAAAAGTACGTCTCCAGTATTTCTTTCTTGAACGCCTAGCGAAAGAACAATTCTTTTTCACCCTAATAAAATATGTAAGATATGAAAAAGAAGGAGGAAATAGCTAGATGGCAAAAAAGTCAATGATTGCTAAACAGCAAAAGGAGCAAAAATATGCAACAAGAGAATACAATAGATGTAAATTATGTGGAAGACCACATGGATATATAAGAAAGTATGGAATATGCAGAGTATGTTTTAGAGAACTAGCACACAAAGGAGAAATCCCAGGCGTTACTAAGGCGAGTTGGTAAAACCAGCGAAACAATAAAAGAAATTAAAAAAGAAAATTAATTTTCTTTTTGAATTTATTTTAATTGTTTTGCGCCAAACATGTGAAAAATTTACTTTGTAAATTTTACTCGTGTTTAATAAAATAATTTCATTATTTTATTGGTTTTACCAAAAAACTAAAAAATAATAAGACTGATTGCAAATAAGCGACACGTGATAAATTTGCGAAGCAAATTTATCTGGTGTGAGAGAAAATAAAGAAATTATTTTCTCAGTTACCAATACTTACTTATAGAAGTGAGAAAAAGGTATGTGAAGTACCACAATGCAAAGATTAGAAAATTAGAGATTTAATTTCTAATCAAAATATAATCAAAAAAGAGAAGCAAATAAAAAATAGAAAAAGGAGGTATGACCAGAATGGTAACTACAGATCCAATAGCAGACATGTTAACGAGAATAAGAAATGCTAATACAGCAAAACACAAAACAGTTGACATTCCAGCATCAAAAATGAAATTATCAATTGCAAATATATTATTTAAAGAAGGATATATAAAATCATTTGAAGAAATAGCAGGAGAAAATCAAGCAACAATAAGAGTAACATTAAAATATGATGAAAAAGGAAAAAGGGTAATAGATGGAATAAAAAGAATAAGTAAACCAGGACTAAGAATATATTCTTCAAAAGAAGATTTACCAAGAGTATTAAATGGTTTAGGAATAGCTATAGTATCAACATCTAAAGGAATAATGACAGACAAAGAAGCAAGACAAAACGGTTTAGGTGGAGAAGTAATAGCGTATGTATGGTAAAGCGAGAAAAAGAAGAAAAAATTGAAAAAGAAAATTTATTTTCTTTGAAATTTGTTATTCTTTTGTGAGCGACACGTGATAAATTTGCGAAGCAAATTTAACTCGTGCAATAGAAAATAATGAAATTATTTTCTCAAATTACCAATCTACTTGCAAAAGCGAGAAAAAGATATGGCACCGTCTGTGTGTGGTGTAGGGGCTAACATTGCTAGTCCGTAGGAAAGTAAGAAACTATAAAATAGAGAGGTGAAAAAAATGTCAAGAATAGGAAAGAAACCAATTACAATTCCAGAAGGAGTAGAAGTAAAGCTTAATGGAAATACAATTTCTGTAAAGGGACCAAAGGGAACACTTGAAAAAGAACTTAATCCAATAGTAAATGTAGTAATAGAAGGAAATACAATAACAGTTACAAGACCAAACGATGAAGCATTATCAAGAAGCTTACATGGTTTAACAAGAACACTAATAAACAATATGATAATAGGTGTAAAGGATGAATTTAAAAAAGAATTAGAAATAAATGGAGTTGGTTACAGGGTTGCAAAACAAGGAAATAACCTTAACTTAACTTTAGGATATTCACATCCAGTAATATTTGAAGCACCAACAGGAATAACTTTTGACGTTCCAAATGCAAACCAAATAATAGTAAGAGGAATAGATAAAGAACTTGTAGGTCAAACAGCGGCAGTTATAAGAACAAAGAGACTACCAGAAGTATATAAAGGTAAAGGTATTAAATATGCTGATGAGGTTATACGAAGGAAAGAAGGTAAAACTGGTAAAAAATAAAAAAACAAATGAAAAACTTCGTATTAGGTCGTTAAATTTGCTCAGAAAAGTCCCAACGTACATTAGTACGCCTGCGGTTTTCTTCACAAATTTGCCTACTACTACTTGTTTTTGATTTGTTTTAGAAAATGAAAAATATTTGGAGAGGAGTGAAAAACAAAAATGATATCTAAGACTAATAGAAAAATGGAAAGAACAAGAAGACATATACGTGTTCGTACTAAGATAAGAGGAACATCTGAATGTCCAAGACTTTGTGTATATAGAAGCAACTCAAATATATATGCTCAAATAGTTGATGACACAAAAGGAATTACTTTAGTTTCTGCATCTACATTAGATAAAGAAATAAAAGAAAAACACAGTAATATTGAAGCAGCTAAAGAAGTTGGAGCACTTATAGCAAAAAGAGCAGTAGAAAAAAACATAAAAAGCGTTGTATATGATAGAGGACGGATACATCTACCATGGAGTAGTAAAGGAATTAGCAGAATCAGCACGTAGTGGAGGATTGCAATTCTAATAATAAAGCATATACACAAAAAATAAAAAATTACTATAAAAAAGGAGGAAAAACCTAAAATGGAGGAAAATCAAAATCCAGTTGAGTTAAAAGAAAAAGTTGTATCTATTAGTAGAGTTGCAAAAGTTGTAAAAGGTGGTAGAACATTCAGATTTAGTGCTGTTGTTGTTGTAGGAGATGAAAACGGACATATAGGTGTTGGAAACGGAAAATCATCAGAAGTTCCAGATGCAATAAAAAAAGCCATACAAGATGCAAAGAAAAATTTAGTAAATGTACCAGTAGTAGGAACAACAATACCACATGAATTTGTTGGAAAATTCGGAAGTGCGAAAGTTGTATTAAAACCAGCAGCTGTTGGTACAGGACTTATAGCAGGAGGAAGTGTTAGACCAGTACTAGAACTTGCAGGATACAAAGACATAAGAACAAAAATAATAGGAACAACAAATCCTAGAAACGTTGTATCAGCAACAATTCAAGCACTATTAAGCATGAGTACAATAGAACAAGTAGCAGCTAAGAGGGGTAAAAAAGTCGAAGAAATATTATAATTTTGAAAGTTTACTTTCAGAAATTATAATATTTATTTGACGAACAGCGTGGGAAATTTTCGAAGAAAATTTCACTCGGGTAAAAAAGTCGAAGAAATACTATAAAATATTTTATTAACAATAAATAATTTATTAAAATAATACAAAACAAGTAAGGAGGGAAGAAAGAAATGCAATTAGACAATTTAAAATCAAAAACAGGAAAAGTTAAAAGAAGAAGAGTTGGACGTGGTATGGGTTCTGGACTTGGAAAAACTTCAGGAAAAGGACATAAAGGACAAAAAGCAAGATCAGGAGGAGGAGTTAGACGTGGTTTCGAAGGTGGTCAAACTCCATTATATAGAAGATTACCAAAAAGAGGATTCAAAAACATACATGCTAAAGAATATACAGAAGTAACATTAACAATGTTAAACAAATCAACAGTAGAAGAAGTAAATGCAGCAACACTCTTAGCAGATGGAATAATTGGAAAAGTTAGAGATGGAATAGTTGTACTTGGAACAGGTTCACTAGAGAAAAAACTAACAGTAAAAGCAAATAGATTTACAAAATCTGCTGGAGAAAAAATTGTAGCTGCAGGTGGAAAGATAGAGGTGATTTAATTGTTCCAAACAATAAAAAATGCAATTAAAACTCCAGAGGTCAGAAAAAGATTATTATATACATTATTGCTTATAGTAATTTTTAGATTAGGATGCTATTTAACAGTTCCAGGAGTTAATAGTATAGCTCTTGAAGAAGCAATGAGCTCATCAGCATCAGGTTTTGGAAGTTTAATAAATATAATTTCAGGAGGGGCTTTATCAAGATTTACTATGTTTGCAATGAGTATAAGCCCATATATAACAGCATCTATTGTAATACAATTATTAGCAATGGTAATTCCATCTTGGGAAAGAATGACAAAGGAAGGTGGCGAACTAGGTAGACAAAAACTAAATAAATATACAAAACTATTAACAGTTGTCCTTGCTTTAGTTGAAGGATTAGGAATATATTTATCTTATAGAAATTATGGAATATTCGTAGATGATACATTCCTTACAGGAGCAACAGTAGTACTATCTTTAATTACAGGTACATGTTTGCTTATGTGGCTAGGAGATGAAATAACAAGTAAAGGAATTGGAAATGGAATATCAGTAATAATCTTTGTAGGTATTATTTCTGGACTTCCAAGTGTAGCAGTTACATTATACAATTTAATGATTACAGATGCAGGATTCTCTACAACAGGATTAATTACATCAATTGGAATTATAATAGGAGCAATTATATTAGTAGCAGGTGTTGTATTTGTGCAAGAAGCTGAAAGAAGAATACCTGTCCAATATGCAAAAAAAGTTGTTGGAAGAAAAATGTATGGTGGACAAAATACACATATACCATTAAAGCTTGTAATGGCAGGAGTTATGCCAATAATATTTGCTTCATCATTTATGACATTCCCTGCTATGATTATATCAATGGTTAATCAAAACATCGCAACCGAAACAGGATTTTGGGCTACTATTTATAAATTTTCATTAGCAACATCATCATCAAGTGTACCAATAGGATATTCAATAGCAAATGCACTAGTTTATTTACTATTAATAGTTGGATTTACTTTCTTTTATACATATGCGACATTTAATCCAGCGGAAGTTGCAAGCAATATTAAAAAAAATGGAGGATTTATACCTGGTATAAGAGCTGGAAAGCCAACATCAGATTATTTGTCTTCAATAATGTCAAAAATAACTTGGTTTGGAGGACTATTTTTATCAATTATAGCCATATTACCTATGTTATTAAGATTTACAAATTTAGATGTTTCTTTTGGAGGAACTTCTATACTTATCGTAGTAGGTGTTGCTTTAGAGGTTGTACAACAATTAGAGTCTCAACTTGTTATGAGACATTATAAAGGCTTCTTAGACTAGTTCAAACGATAACTGGCATCTCACTTCATTGTTCTTCAAAAGATAATCCTTAGCGTACATCAGTGTACACTTCTGGTTATCTTTTAGAACACCTAGCAAAATAACTTTTCTTGTTTGAACAGAGAATATGAAAAATGTGATAAAAAATTAGAATAAAATCATTAAGCTTATATTTTAAATGTATAGTCAAAAAGTGAGTTTTGTTCTAGCTTAAAATGTTATAGGCGGATGAGTATTGCAATTCCGCCTTAAATTAATATATACGGAGGTAAAATATGTTATTAGTAATAATGGGAGCACAAGGTACTGGAAAAGGTACAGTATCTGGAATATTATGTGATGAATTAGGAATAATGCAATTATCAACAGGAGATATATTTAGAAAAAATATAAAAGAACAAACAAAGCTTGGAATTGAAGCTAATAAATACATCTCACAAGGACAATTAGTACCAGATGATATTACTGTTCCAATGGTTGCAGAGGCACTAGATTCAGATGAAGCAAAAACTGGTGTAATATTAGATGGATTTCCTAGAACAACAGAACAAGCAAAACAGCTAGATGAAATGTTAAAACAACGAGATAAAAAAATTGATATGGTTATAAATCTAATTTCACCTAGGGATGAAATTATAGACAGAATGATTACAAGAAGAGTATGTCCAAATTGTAAGGCTACATTTAACATCAAAATTAATAAGCCAAAAGTAGAAGGTATTTGTGATAAATGTGGAGCTGAATTAACTCAAAGAGAAGATGATAAGAGTAAAGAGGCTATAAATAATAGATTAGAAATTTATGATACACAAACAGCTCCTGTTCTAAAATATTATGAAGAAAAAGGAATTGTACAAAACGAAGAAATTACAATTTCAAAAAATAGAATGGCAGATGAAGCTGCAAAACATATCATTGAAAAATTGAAATAGAATAATACAAAAGATACAAATAAATAGTGTTAGAAGGGATTTTTAAATGATAGAAATAAAGTCTAAAAGAGAAATAGAATTAATGAAAGAAGCATGTAGAATTACGGCATTAGTTCACAAATCATTAGAAGAAGTAATAAAGCCAGGTATAACAACATTAGAATTAGACCAATTAGCAGAAAGTATTATAAAAAAAAATGGAGGAATTCCTGCACAGAAAGGATATCCGAGTGAAATAAAAGGAGTAAAAAACTTTCCAGCAACAATATGTGCATCAGTAAATGATGAAGTAATTCATGGAATCCCATCTAGAAATGTCGTATTAAAAGATGGAGATGTTGTAAGTATTGATTTCGTCACATTAAAAAATGGATATAATGGAGATGCAGCAAGAACACATATTGTAGGAAAAGCGACTGAAGAAGATAAGAAATTAGTACAAGTTACAAAACAGGCTTTCTTTGAGGGAATTAAATTTGCCAAAATAGGATACAGGATTGGTGATATTTCATTTGCAATACAACAATATGTAGAAAAAAATGGATTTAGTATTGTAAAAGAATTTCAAGGACATGGAATAGGAAGATTAATGCACGAAGATCCAGGTATACCTAATTACGGAAAACCAGGTAAAGGACCAAGAATTGAAGCAGGTATGACACTTGCTATTGAACCTATGGTAATAGTAGGAAAGCCAGATGTTTGGGAACTAAATGATGGTTGGACAATAGCATCTCAAGATGGAACAAAAGCAGCTCATTATGAAAATACAGTTTTAATTACAGAAAAAGAACCAAATGTATTGACATTATACTAAAAATGCTATATAATATTACAGTTAATTACAATATTTACATGTTACATAATTGAAAGGGGAGAAATCAATTGGCTAAAGAAGATATTATTGAAGTTGAAGGAACTGTTGTTGAAACTTTACCAAGTACAACTTTCAAAGTTGAATTAGAAAATGGACATCAAGTTTTAGCACATATTTCAGGAAAACTAAGGCAAAATTATATCAAAATATTACCAGGAGATAAAGTTCGCGTTGAACTTTCGCCATATGATTTATCAAGAGGAAGAATTACATGGCGTGCAAAATAAAATGTAACAATAAATATAGAATGCAGGGAGGGAAAGAACAATGAAAGTAAGACCATCAGTAAAGCCAATGTGCGAAAAATGCAAAGTTATAAAAAGAAAAGGTGTTATTAGAGTAATTTGCGAAAATCCAAAACATAAACAAAGACAAGGATAATAACAATAATTAAATTAATTTAGATATCAACACAAATTGGTAGCGGCTGACAGACTTTTGAATAAAAGTCTTATATCAAATTTGTGTTTATATACATTTATCATCAAAATAGTAACTATCTAATTTATATACAATAATAAAGCTAAATGTGGATAACTATGTGGACAAAATGAGCAAAATATAAAATAAGAAATTTTATTTTATTATTTTATACTTTTGCAAATTTATCAATGATAAAACCACTATGCTATTATAATATGTAAATCAGATACATTTCGAATTATTTTGTAGATAAAAGATATTTTAACTAAAATGTTATAAACTTTTTAGTTAGAAAAACATAGGAAAAAATAAAGAAAATTTTTCTAATATTCGTGATAGAAAATATTAATTCTATCAAATGATAATAAATTGGAGGTGCTAAAATATATGGCTCGTATAGCAGGTGTAGATTTACCTAAAGAAAAAAGAGTTGAAATAGGACTTACTTATATTTATGGTATAGGTTTAACAAGTTCTCAAAAAATCTTAACAGAAACTGGAATAAATCCTGATACTAGAATTAAAGACTTAACAGACACAGAAGTAAATAGCATTAGAAAAATTATAGATGAACAATATAAAGTTGAAGGAGACTTAAGACGTGAAATAGCGTTAAACATAAAAAGACTTAAAGAAATAGGATGTTATAGAGGAATAAGACATAGAAGAGGATTACCAGTAAGAGGACAAAAAACAAAAACTAATGCACGTACAAGAAAGGGTCCTAAAAAAGCAATTATAAAAAGCAAAACGAAATAATAGGAGGGAGTAAGTTAAAATGGCTAAAACTCAAACAACAAAAAGAACATCAAAGAGAAATAGAAAAAACATTGATAAAGGTGCTGCACATATACATTCAAGCTTTAATAATACTATT